>BQIX01000129.1 GCA_021604145.1 Nitrospirales bacterium | reverse complement strand
GCCGGCTTGACCAGAACCGGACATCCCACGGCCACAGCCGGAGCCACCTGATGCACGATCAGGTTCAGGGGGTGATTGAAGGCCGACACCGCCACCACCGGGCCAATCGGTTCACGCATCGTGAAGGCCAGACGTCCAGCCCCGGCCTTCGTCAGGTCCATCGGAACCTCCTTGCCTGCCAGCACGGAAAGCTCGGTGATGCATAACTCTACTCCGCCGATCGCTCGAGTCACTTCAACTCGCGCGTCACTCAGTGGCTTGCCACCTTCATTGGCGATTTGTAACGCCAGGTTTTCAAATCGTTCCTCCATGAGTGTAGCCGTCTTTTTGAGAATTTCGATCCGCTGGTATGCCGGCAACCAATTCTTGCGATTCCGGAACACACGCTGGGCGGTCTCCAAATAGGAGTCAACTGTATTCCATGCACTGATGGGAACAGAGCCGACGACTTTTTGATCATAGGGATTCACCACTTCAAGTACATCAGTCGTCGCCTTGGTGTTGGTTAGTGGTTGACTCATATCAAACAAACCTTTTCTGCCAGTTCATCGATCAAGACTTTTTGATTTTCAGAATAATCGACCGGTACGTCAACCAAATGGACGCCACCCGTCTCGAACGCTTTTTTTAATATGGGAACTAGCGCATCTGCCGCCTCAATATGATGACCAGTCGCTCCAAAACTTTCGGCATACTTCACAAAGTCGGGATTGCCGAAGTCCAGCCCCCAGTCCTGAAATCCCGTGCTGGACTGCTTCCAACGAATCATGCCATAGGAACTGTCATTCAACACGACCACTACCAAACTCAACTTTAACCGAACGGCGGTTTCCAACTCTTGACTATTCATCATGAACCCGCCATCACCACAAATGGCCATGACGCGACGATCCGGGTACAGCATAGCCGCCATCATCGCCGACGACAATCCCGCTCCCATCGTGGCCAAGGCATTATCCAAGAGTACGGTGTTGGGTTGATAGGCTTTATAGTTTCGCGCATACCAGAGTTTATACATTCCATTATCCAACGCGATAATATCGTGTTCTCCCATGACATGTCTTGTATCAGCGACGACACGCTGTGGAATAATCGGAAATCGCGGATCATGTGCGCCCTCGATAATATGTATCTCTATTTCATCACGAATTTTCTGAAAATAGGACGTCTCGTATGAGACCGCATCACCAAGCTTGTACTGCAAACGCTGAATGGAACGGGCCAAATCCCCCACCACTTCGACTTGAGGGAAATAGACTTGATCGACCTGTGCAGATTTATAGTTCACATGAACGACCTTTTTGCCGCCCTGTTTCATAAAAAATGGGGGTTTTTCGATGACGTCATGACCAACATTGACAATCAGATCGGCGCGTTCAATCGCGCAATGCACATAATCATTCGCAGACAATGCCGCCGTGCCTAAGAACAGTTCAGACCGTTCATCTACCACCCCTTTGCCCATTTGCGTGTTAAAGAAGAACAGACGGGTTGTCTGCACAAAATCACAGAGTGCATCACGTGCGTCTTTGCGATTGGCTCCCGCTCCTATCAGAATCAGCGGCATTTTGGCATCGCGAATGAGCTCGACGGCTTTATCCAGCACCGCATCATCGGCGACGGCATAATACCGCTCATGGGGTTTTAAGACCGGTTCATCCGTCTCCTCAGCCGCGATATCCTCCGGCAACTCCAACAAGACGGCGCCAGGACGCTCTTCTTCTGCGAGACGAAATGCTTCGCGAACTAGAGCCGGAATGGTGTTGCCATGCACGATTTGTTTCGTCATTTTGCAAATGGGTGCAAAGAGACGGACAACATCAATAATTTGAAACTGACCTTGCTTAGATTGCTTGATCGGTTTTTGGCCGGTAATCAGGACTAACGGCATCCCTCCGAGATTCGCGAAGGCCGCCGGTGTGGTTAAGTTTGTGGCCCCTGGCCCGAGCGTCGCCAGGCACACGCCAGCTTTTCCAGTAAGACGGCCGTAGGTTGCCGCCATAAAGGCCGCTCCCTGTTCATGACGCGTCAACACAAGCTTGATGCTCGATGACCGCAAAGATTCCAGGAGGTCTAAGTTTTCCTCACCGGGAAGCGCAAAAATATATTCCACACCTTCCGCTTCCAATGACTGAACAAACAAATCGGAGGCTTTCACAGAGTTAACCGGCCGACGATCTTTATGAGTCGACTTCTCCATATCGCGAGTCCTTCCGCAAATAATTACTCTTTAAAAGAATAAAGGTACGACGAAGATTATTCCGAACCCAATCGCGGTCTGCCTCTCGGGAGAGGAGACACGCGCCGATTCAGTTTCTTAGCCAATCGAGTTTTAAAACGGTCGCTGCCTAAAACCCAAGCCTTATTAGTTGCCTCTCGAATTTCTTCAATTGTTTCCCCGCTCAAATGATGTCGAAACAAGGCACGGTATGCTTTCTGTCGTTCCGCCGCTGTTCGTCCCAACCCGCGGTATAACGCGTGAGGCGTCAAGAGTGAATCTTTCTTGCCATTTGCATGAGCATGATAACTGGACCACAGGTATTCTCGCGGATGAACGACCATCTCCGCTCGAACGGGGTTCAGTTCAATATACCGAGAACAGGTAAGAAAATACGAATCGCCATCAATCAACGTGGCTCGATAACGACCCTCCCACAACGTACCTGTCCGCTGATGGCTGGCATTCACATACTGGACATACCGCCTTCCCAGCGATTGCAACGTCTTGGGCAAACTCTCAGGCTGATCAGGGGTCAGGAGCAGATGCACATGATTCGTCATCAGCACATAGGCATGGACGGCACATCCATATCGAATAGCCGCCTCTGCTAAGAACTCCAGGTAGAGTGGGTAGTCGGATTTCTTGAAAAACAGGGCTCCGCGGTTGTTCCCCCGCTGAATCACATGAAGCGGAAATCCTGGAGCAAAAAACCGAGGCAAGCGCGCCATAAAATCCCCCTTAGGTTAAGGTCAAGACGGATACATAGCATATTGCATCAATCAAGTCGAGTCTGACCCCACTTATATTGTATTGTGCGTAGACTCGTGGTATAAGAAGAGAGTTGAATTATCTTCCCTATCCTGACTTCCATGGCCAAGCCAAGTAAACGGAAACACTCAGACGCTTCAGCACGTGGGACACACCACGCCTCGACTGCTGAATCGAAATCGATTCCTCCACTCAACATTGCTCTTCTTGTGCTGGTAACCGCTGGCATTCTTTTGACCTCTTACCTCACGTACGTCGCGTGGTTCGAAGATCATCCGGCTTTTTGTAGCGAGGGATCAGGCTGCGATTTAGTTCAGGCCAGCCGCTGGTCAACGCTGCTCGGCATTCCCATGGCTTTCTATGGACTGCTCACCTACATCCTGCTGGCTAACATCATCTGGAACAATCGAAACAAGTCCAATTACGGGCGGCCATTGGTGTTCGTTGCAATCTGCGGTTTTGCCATCAGCGCCTATCTGACAATCGTTTCAGTGATAGAGATTGAGGCAACCTGTCCTTACTGTCTCGCTTCATTTGCCATCATCACAACCATGATGATTCTGGCCATTGTTCAGCGCCCGACCAACTGGGTGAATTCCGTAAAAGAGGCTTCAGTAGTCGCTCTGCTTATTGTTGGAGTTCTGCACTTGCACTACAGTGGTCTTTTTAGTGCAGCGGCAGGGCCAGAGGACCCGCAACTGCAAGCCCTGGCAGTTCATCTCGACAAAACAGGGGCGAAATTTTATGGTGCGTACTGGTGCCCTCGTTGTCAGGAACAGAAGGAAGTGTTTGAAGCCTCGGCAACGCGGCTTCCTTACGTCGAGTGCAGCTCAGGAGGACGCGGAAGCGCGTTGACCCCACCTTGTGCCAAAGAGAAAATTCGAAGCTATCCCACATGGATCATCGGCGACCAACGTTACACGGGCTTGCAGACCCCTCGCTCACTCGCCTCCGCCTCCGGCTTTACCTGGAAAGACGACTGACTATAGCGAATCCAAATACGTTCCCATTGAACCATAAGGACTTTCAACGCGGTATCCAACCCGTCGAGGGTACGGAAATTATTGAATCGGCTATAGCTCAAACCAGAGGCGTTTTGAAAAAAATAACAACTTTCAGGGTTGTTTAGGACTTACTGCTAGGCCCGTCAATTCTCTTATCCACGACATACGGTCGAAGACCGCCGACTTTTGTCATGACCTCATCAAACTCTTTCTGAGGGACCTTAAATTCCTTGAGTGTGGCTGCGATATGATTAGCCACAATATCAAATTCTTTGTCCGTGATCCCAAGTCCTTCATGCGTCAGTTCCAACGGACGATTAATTTTCTTACAAGGCCCACCGGTATTGAAACAGAGTAAATTCTTATTCTTTTGTCGTAATTGGTTTCTCGTATCGGTTCCCATGCCAATAAAATACCGACCAACAACCGGATCATCCCAGATTCTTTCAAGAAACTCGTCCACGACAGCTGAAATCGCATCGTACCCGCCAAGACGGTCGTACAGTGATTTTTCTTGGTCAGCAAAACTCACGGACTGGAACGCTCCTCCCAATAGGCACACCGCACTCAAACACACAATGATTCGATAACGACGCAGAAAACTGTTAGTCATAAACATTCTCCTTAGATGAAAAAGTACGCTCCTCGCCGATGGATATATCGTGATCCCTCGACTTGGGTATTTCACTGTTTCTCAGGCGAAACACTTCATGTTTCCTTGAAAAATGTTAGATTGTGTCCAAAAAGAGACCTCAATCACACTGTTATGGAACCCCTCTCTACCGTCATCGTACCATACAAATCCACGTCATTTCCTAGTCCGCGATTGACCTCACCAAACCTCTGATGGTTATCCGTGGATCTCTATCTATAACCAAAACAACCGTTCCAATACCTGGTCACCCGACAGAACTATGAGGTTCGCGCCTTTGCGAACGTGAGATAAAGCGAGGCGGATATCCCTGATGATCCGAAGATCATACACATGACCATGATCTGATATTTCGTCGCCACAAGTGGGGACACGCCCGAAAGGATTTGCCCCGTCATCATTCCTGGCAACGACACCAAACCAACGGCAAATAGCGAATTGATGACAGGAATGAGCGAGGAGTGTAAGGCCGCATTTCTCGCCTCGACATACGAACAGGCCTTCCCGTATTCAGCCTCAAAACGTTCAGCGGCCAGGCTCACGGTATTCATACAACTGGCGAAGATCATTCCGGCAAGCGGCACGACATAACGAGGGAAAAACCACGGCTGCACCTCCAACACCAACTGACTCACCAGAGCAAGCGTCGACACTCCACCGATCATGATGGCGCCCAAAGCATTTCGATACAAGTAGGGTTGCTTGTTCTGAAGAGGGCGCAAGGCAATCCAGCTGGCTGCCCCTAGCATCACCATCAGCACAAAGACAATGACACCTGCCTGCTGCGCTTCGAATATATACGTTAACACATATCCAATAAGCAGCAATTGAATGAGCATTCGTATCACGGCATATACCGCAGTTCCCCCATCGACGGTCCATCGATACAAGATAACCATCACAATAAATGATGGCACGAATGCCCACAGTAACCCCGAAAATGAAACAGCTTGGATCGACGTATTCATACGTATCACACCTTTCGGCGTCAGGAAGTGGTCCAAAGATTGATTTTAGCGAATCCGAATATGCTCCAGCTGAGGTATACCAACTAACCCCGCGCGATGACTTACTTCAAACATGCGGTAGTTATAGCCGTACCTTTGAACATCCACTTGTACGACGTAAATGGTTCCGCGGTGTACATGCTGTTAATTCGGTGCACGCAATGAGGTTTCGCGATCATTGAAACGGCTATAAGATTCACGTCTTGTTATCTAAAATTTCAGTGAATCATTTCGCATATCTTTCAGGTAGAATTTAAAAAATTGGGAGAGTATGGTCGTATATGACAGCAACACGTGGCCGACTCATCTTAATGAAATCTATACTCTATACGACTCACTCCCCAACCACTAGAGTATCGCGAAATCAATTAATGACCGACCAAACCTCGAATCTTTCCAATATGTTTTATATGCGATAATTGCGGCAAGGGATAGTCATCTCTGTGGGTTGCCGAAATGACAGACATCCAGTCAGCTATAATCGACCAATGTGCATGTTGTACAGCCAAATAACTTGCAGACAAACGTTCGTCGAATGAATCATATCAACAACACGATAAATCAAAAACCATGAACGACACGACCACGTATCATGGCACAGCATTTTTGTCGTACGGGTTTCGACCGTTCTTTTTATTGACCGCCTTGTTTGCCGGCCTCGTCATTCCTGCCTGGGCACTCATCCTTTCCGGTGCAACTGACTTTGAATTTCTCTACCCATCACGTGATTGGCATGTGCATGAAATGGTCTTTGGGTTTTTGCCTTGCGTGATTACAGGGTTTCTTCTCACAGCCATTCCCAACTGGACTGACCGTCCTCCAATAAGCGGTCTACCATTAATGCTGCTTGCAACCGTATGGCTGCTGGGTCGTGTGGCCATCGCCACCCCCTGGCTTTCTCCCCTTTTTGTCGCCATCACGGATGCCGCCTTTCTGATTATCGTGACCGGGGTTGTGTGGTATGAAATCGCGACGGCTAAAGCCTGGAATCGGCTGCCGATGGGCATCATCATCAGTCTTTATGCAAGCGCCAATATGCTCTTTCATGTATTAGTTCTTCGCCAAACCGACACAGACCTGGCCGCACGAATCGCACTCGCACTCATGATGTTGCTCCTCACACTGATTGGTGGACGGATCACACCCAGTTTTACCGAAGACTTCGTTGATCAACATGGCTTATCAATACGACCAACACTATTTTCTTATGTTGACAGCCTGTCGATTGCGCTCGTTGGGATCGCCGCATTGGCATGGGTTATCTCTCCAGAATCACCAGTGGCTGGCACAGCATTGGTGCTAGCAGGATTGATCAATAGCGCTCGCCTGATACGCTGGCAAGGATGGGTCACATGGCCTGAACCACTTGTGTGCATTCTTCACATCGGATATGCATGGCTCGCAATCTCACTGGTCATCTTGGGAATTTCAATTCTTGGCATTGGGCTGTTAATCGAAGATGCACTGCACGCGCTCACGACTGGAGCAATCGGAGTCATGACCTTAGCAGTCATGACCAGGGCCAGCCTCGGTCATACCGGTCGGCCCAAACAGGCAAATGGCGTAACCGTCCTGATCTACGTGCTCGTCAACATCGGAGCAATTCTACGGGTATTTGGACCAAGCATGCATCTACCGGATCCTCTTCTGTTCAATGTTGCGGCAGCATGCTGGAGTGGAGCGTATGTGGTGTTTGCCATCGTCTACGGTCCGATTCTTTTCAAACCGAGTCTGGACGAGACATAGCCCAATCTCTGATAATAGGGGTGTGAGTGCTTGAATTTGCAGTAAAAAATAGCTACTAAATACACCACGCTCACAACATTCAAATATGGAGAAAAGCTTCAAGTGGATATTGGGTGCCGCGTCCCCCATTCCATTCATGAAGCTTTTGGAGAATAACTTATGTTAACCCCATACAACCATCCATCATCTTGGGTTCTCAAATTTCTTTTGCTGCCTATCGGTATGATCTTGTTTCTTGGAGGGAACGGCTCAGCCTTTACGATTCTGGAGCCCACAAACTCCAACACGTTCCAATCAGGGCAAGACATCACTGTTCGGCTAGACCCGAACGATCTCAGCAACCTCATCCAGTCAAAATTCTATTGGTACCGGGAACATGAAGACATGCTTCTGGAATCAGTCGATGAAAATCTTGCGCGAGTATCCACTCAATCAGACGATCCGCCTTTTGGAGGCACGATCAAAATTCCAGAGACCGCTGTCGGGCAACTGCGTCTCCTCGCTGTTGGCGAAAGGAAAGGCGGGCAGTTTCGCGAAGAAAAGTGGGCAATTTTTGATGAAGTCTTTTTAACCATCGAGCCGGAAGCCGAGTTGGTCGAAATTGATTTTGAAACCAATAAACCCCTTGCCTTCGGTCGGGCCGCCGCCGCGACTGTCTACGACAAGGTCGACTTCCTCGGAACCATCGCTGAGCTTCCGGTCATCGGCATTTTTGCTGACGGCATTACACGACCTCTCCGCTTTCAGTCCTCCGGAACCACCTATCATTCGTCCAATGAGAAGGTCGTGTTGATCAACTCAGACGGCCTCATGCAATTGGTTGGTAATGGGACCACAACTATCACTGTAAAGAACCGAGGAAAAGAAGCGACACTAGCCGTCATCGTTGAAGTACAAGATGATCCCAATGAATCTCCCGAAGCAAACCCTGGGAAGAATCGATCAGTGCCATCAGGTTCGCGAGTCCAACTCAATGCCCTGAGCAGTTATGACCCCGAAGGCGGGTCGCTTCAATACTATTGGTCGCAAATTGGTGGGAGTAATGTTGCCCTTCTCGATCCCTATTCAGCGAAAGCCAGCTTTCTTGCACCGTACGTCGAAGATACCAAAACATTCCGGTTTAAACTTCGAGTCACAGACATTCAGGGCGCCGATAGTTTTCCAGCCTTTGTCGATATTGCCGTCGAACCCTAAGACTGTATTGGTTCAAGCAGTACGATTCGAAGTTGGGAGGGTTGTGAAACGAACCTCGCCAATATAAGCGAGGCTCGCCTATCCTATGACAACCAAGAAAGAACTACGGAGTACTTTCGTGTTCGACATCCAATATTTTCACATCAAAATTGAGGGTTTTACCGGCCAATGGGTGATTGAAGTCTAAGACCACCACTTGCTCTTTCACCTCCGTCACACGAGGATGAACGACGCCACCCTGTGCATTTTTCCCCTGGAGCGTGGCACCAACTTTTCTGGCCTCCGGTGGAATTTTGTCGATTGGCACCTCCTGGATCGCTTCCGGTTGTGGATCTCCATAGGCATCTTTTGGCTCAATCGTCACTTGCTTACTATCACCTTTTTTCATGCCTTCAAGGGCCGTTTCCAATCCGGGAATAATTTGGTGGGAGCCTTGAGTAAACTTCAAGGGCTCTC
>BQIX01000128.1 GCA_021604145.1 Nitrospirales bacterium | reverse complement strand
CGGCCCTTCTTCAACCATGACCTTTAAAAGGGCATGGTCGTTTTTCATATGACCGCCCTTAAGCGTATCGAGAAAATGTTGAACCGGCGAATCGTCCGGTGCGACGGCAATCTGCATCCCGCCCTGCGCCATCACCGAATTCGAATCAACAAGACGCAGCTTCGTCGCTAACAGGACGTTCGCGCCCGCCTCATGTGCGTGCAAGGCCGCAGCACAACCAGCACCGCCTCCACCAACCACCAGCACATCGACAGAATAATCCGGAGCGAGAGGAAGGTCGTCCGGGATCGGACTTTCCCCTTCTAAAATAGACGCCAACTCTCTGACTGTCCGGTCGCCGGCATTCGGACCAAACGTAATCGGCCGATACGCCTGCTCACGATGATCAGGATGATATTTTTTTATCAGGGTGTCGCGTTCAGCCGGCGTGAACTTCTGAATCGATTGCGCTCGCCGTGCATCACGAGACTTGTGAACAACGTCGTGGAGGGCCTGGAGATCCATTTATAAGACTCGCATGTCAACAGGCTGATTATCGATGCATGGGCCTTCAAGGCAAAGTGAAGATGAAGTCACGGAATGTAATTTAGTATATTTCATTTCGATTTCTGCTAGGGAATTTTAGCTGATGCCTGCTGCAATTCTTCATCAGACATCTTGAGTACCCTTGACCAATCAGCTTGATACCGCCCTTCTTCGATTGCCTGAATTCGCTTGTCTAAACCCTCAGGATTGTCCGTGAAATGTACCCCCTGAGCACGGCTCGCATAGACCGCCACAAGATTCGGGGCAATATCGGCGATACAGACCGGCGCGCACATTCCACACATCACACAATCCATAAACATTTCTGAGACCGCTTGGAAGTCGCCAAAAACCGCTTTCCAAACACCTTCCCGAACATCAATAGATTGCGGACAAGCCTCTGTACACGCATTGCAATTCCGACAGAGTGGCGCCTCGGGATACAGAGTAAAGAGGTCTTGCTTGGGATCTTTGAGTTCCGTTAAATCATATGTCGCTTTTCGCGCCGGAAAGGCCGGCATAAACGAAAACGACATGCCGTCTTCAACTGCAAACGAACAGGCCAAACATGTTTTGACCTTCGGATCGTCCTTGGTTCGATAATATGTGGCACAGGCCCCACAAAACCCACCAAGACAACCAGCACCGCGAACAACCTCCTGACCGGTATACCAGAGCGCTTTAATCAAGGTGATGCCGGCAGGAACTCGATGAGGCTTCCCCTCAATTTCAACCGTCACCATCTGAGGTTGAAGATTTTGCTCGTGATCCAACGTCTGCTCTTTATCAAATGCTTCTTCTGAAGTCATAACGATCAAACAGGAAAGGTGAAATGATTAATTTAAGGCGTTTAACGCCGACCCGGCTCTAAACCAGACAATCTGCTGCTCCGTCATACTATGGTTCGCTTTGATATTCACTTCTTTCCCGTCTTTCTTATGAATCGTGATATCGATGGGCTTTCCAGGAGTCAGAGCATTCAATCCATTGACTGAAAACCGGTCTTCTTGCTCAATCTGATCATAATCGCTTGGATTCGCGAATGTCATCGGAAGCACGCCTTGCTTTTTCAGGTTCGTCTCATGGATTCGTGCGAAGCTCTTCGTCAAGACAGCTAAGACACCGAGAAACCGTGGAGACATCGCGGCATGTTCCCGACTGCTGCCTTCACCGTAGTTTTCATCACCCACGACAAATGAACCAACACCTTTTGACTTAAAGTCGCGAGCAATTTGCGCCATGTTCAGGCCTGACTCACCGGTCAAGACATTGGTGCCTTTCCCTGGCTCTGAGGAAAACGCATTCGTCGCGCCCAAGAACATATTGTCGCTGATTTTGTCGAGATGTCCTCGAAACTTCAGCCAGGGCCCAGCCGGAGAAATATGATCTGTCGTCGTCTTCCCTTTGGTTTTCAAGAGAAGAGGAAGTTTTTCAAAGTCTTTTCCGTCCCACTTTGGAAATGGTTGCAACAATTGCAAACGTTCGCTTGTCGGCGGAAGATCAACCTCAAGTCCTTCTCCATTTTCTGCCGGCGGAACAAAGCCTTCCTCACCCTTGGCAAAACCATTGGCGGGCAGCTCTTCACCTTGCGGCGGATCAAACTTCATATCTTTTCCATCAGCCGTTTTAATCGTCTGATTGACCGGATCAAAGCCTAAGTCACCGGAAAACGCATACGCCGTGACCACTTCCGGACTGGCTAAGAATGAGAGCGTTTCCGCTATACCATCATTTCGTCCAGGGAAATTTCGGTTAAACGTACTCACAATCGAATCGGCTTTCCCCTTCACACCATCCGCACGCTTCCATTGACCAATACAGGGACCGCATGCATTGGCTAAGACGGTGGCACCCATATCTTCAAAGGTTTTCATAAACCCGTCACGCTTCATCGTGTGATAAATTCGCTCAGATCCTGGGCTGACGAGAAATGCGGTCTTCGCTTTCAGACCAGCCTTCAACCCCTGCTCCGCAATATGCGCGGCGCGCCCAATATCTTCATATGAGGAGTTCGTGCAGCTCCCCACCAACGTTGCTTTTAATTCAACAGGATAGCCTTTTTCCTTGGCCCCAGCGGCCAGCTTAGAGATTGGTCTGGCGAGATCCGGTGAATGCGGACCAACCACATGCGGCTCAAGGGTCGAGAGATCAATTTCCACAATCTCGTCATAATATTTTTCTGGAGACGCATAGACTTCAGGGTCAGCCACCAGCAATTCCCGATTGGCTTCAGCCAGTTTCGCAATATCTTGCCGGTCAGTGATGTTCAGATACGCAACCATTTTCTGATCAAAGGGGAAGATCGATGTGGTCGCACCTAATTCCGCACCCATATTGGTGATCGTGCCTTTCCCTGTTGCACTGATGGTTTCCGCACCAGGCCCAAAGTACTCGACAATTTTATTGGTTCCGCCTTTGACGGTAAGCTTTCCACAGATGTAAAGAATCACATCTTTCGGCGAGGCCCATCCGTTCAGCTTTCCGGTTAATTTGACGCCAATAAGTTTTGGATGCAGAACTTCCCAAGGAAGACCGGCCATGACTTCACCCGCATCGGCACCACCGACGCCAATCGCAAGCATGCCTAATCCGCCGCCGTTTGGAGTATGCGAATCGGTCCCGATAATCAATCCACCCGGAAACGCGTAATTTTCAAGCACGACTTGATGAATAATTCCAGCCCCTGGCTTCCAAAACCCGATTCCATATTTTTTCCCTGCCGATGCGAGAAAGTTATAGACTTCCCGATTTTCATCATTCGCCATCTTCAGATCTTTTTCAGAACCCATCTCAGCACGAATGAGGTGATCACAGTGAATGGTGCTGGGAACAGCCGCCTGCTTCTTTCCCGCCTGAATAAACTGCAGCATGGCCATCTGTGCCGTCGCATCCTGCATAGCGACACGATCCGGACGAAGCGCTAACATGGCTTTGCCACGATCCCAGACTTGGGAATCGAAATTATCGGCATGTGAGACTAAAATTTTCTCGGCTAAGGTCAAAGGACGACCAAATTTCTTTCTGGCTTTTTCCACGACACTGGGCATTGAAGCATATAGCTTTTGTACGAGTTCTAGGGACATGGTATTCTCTCCGTCTCTGCCCGATTGCCGGCTAAAGCCGCTGCAATCGGAGGACAATAAAAAAATAGCGTTAGTTATTTTAACGGTGGAACTTCGCGACGCTTTGGCGACGCATAATTCACCAGGTAATCGAACAAACGGATCAGGCGGCTCCCCTGACGCTTCTGATCGGTCCAATGGCCGATCATGCCAATGGTTCGAGCCAGAATAAAGAACCCATTCAAACTATCAACCGGGAATTTCAAATCGACTAATACCGCAGCCATCGTACCGTCGACGTTCAAGATGAGATTATCTTTTTTCGTAGCAGTGATTTTTTCAACTTCTAGTGCAAAGTCAAGATGCGGCGTGGCAATCCCAAGACTTTTCACATACCCGACTAATTCCTTTACCCGTTTATCAGGATTCCGCAAACTTTTGACCCGATGGCCAATACCAGGGACCGGCCCCACGTTTTTCTTCATATACCCCAAGAAGTCATCAACAGACAATTTGTTGTCGATGGCATACTTAAACCACCGACCGGCATCCGTTACGGCCCCACCAAAGCGTGGACCAATCATGATCATCCCCGCAGCCACCGCTTGCGAAAGGCCAATACCAGCACACGCGGCGATCACCGTCGTCAATGCACCGCTGACACAGGGACCATGATCAGCTGACAGCATGATAATGCGCTTAATGATTTCCGCTTCTTGCTTCGTGATCAATCGGTTATCCCACAACAAACCAATGATGTGGGGGATGTCGTATCCATTATTGATGAGTTCCGATGCCGGGTAACCTTGATACAGAGGTTCATCGCCACGATCATCACTAATCGTGGACCGGATCAATGGTGCGACAAGGACTTCCCCATCTTTCTTTGCCTCTGCAACTGACTTGGGAAGTCGCGGCACATCGGCAGGAGCAAGATCGGGAATGGCCTTGACCTCACCGCTCTTCAAGAGTTCTTCATGCGTGGCTTTAATCGCAGGACCTAATGCGCCAAACGTCTCAGGCACAAGCGCGCCGGCCTTTTTCAACGCTTCGGATTTTGCCCGCGCCGACCCTTCGCCCTTCAACCCTTCTTTAGCTCCGGCATGCCCGAATTTCATGCCTTTCGGTAGACTTTCCTGGCAGAAACCCGAAACCACCGCGAGGAGTTTAATCCGGCGCTTCTTCGCCCCATACCACTCGGCAGCTCGCTCTTCCAAATCTCCGCCCATTTCGCCGACAATGACGACGGCCTTGGTCTGAGGGTCATTTTCGAACATTTCCAAGTAACTGACATAATCCGTTCCAGGATAGGCATCGCCGCCGATGCCGATTGCAGTCGTAATTCCGTCAGCAAATTGGGAACAAATCCAAATGATTTCGTTTGACAACCCGCCGGACTTCGTAATCACGCCGAATGAGCCTGGCCGATACAATTTACAAGCCGTCAAATTATCAAAAGCCCCGCCAATCACACCAAGACGACATTCTCCAGCGGACACCACGCCAATAGAAGATGGACCATTAAACACTTTCCCAAGATTCCTAGCATGCTTGCCTAGCAACTTGGCGTCCTTTTCCGGAACGCCTTCGGTAATCATGGATACCGCCTGAATTTTGGGGTCATTCAAAGCATCTAATGACCCTTCATAGGCTCGGTTCGCCCCAATATAGACGAGACTCGTATTGATTTCTGGATGATTGGCAGTTGCCTCAGCCACCGTTTTATAGATGGGTACTTCTACGAGTTCCGTTCCGCAGACAATTTCATTCGTCTTCCCCGCATCAGGCGGATAGACAAATGCCGAAACATTTAACGGTTGCTTAATCATGTAGCGAAACTCGGCCATACGCTTGGCGGCGTTGACACCCGCGACTCCGCCTTGAATGACGACATGTGTATCTTTTGTTGCGAGAATACTCATCGAAAATGTCTCCTAAGCCTCAAATTCAAAATTTATTATTTCCCCGCCATCGCCATATCGACAATATCCGTCAACGGCGTCGTGCGGTCAAACACATGAATATCAAAGCCCTCATCTTGGAGTGCGCGCATGGACGCCAGTCCCTGCTTTTCGTTCGGACCTCCCCGCCGCACCCAAATCTTCACACCGTCCAATTTCCCTTCGGCTTTGGCTTTGCGGAAGGCATTAATGATCCCGCCAAAGGTCTTTTTTACGTCGGTGAAATTCGCAATGGCTCCGCCAACAATAATATGCTTGAGCTTTGGGAGCGAGCAGACTTTTTCGGTCAACACTTCGACGGCCCAGTCCGGCGGATCACCTGAGTATTCCGCATAATTCGCCAGCTTTCCCCCTCGCGCCACCACAGCATCGGAGTAATAGACGCTAGCTCCGCCGCCGGCCGGCAACATCGCAATATTCCCGCCAGGAATTTCGATCAGCTTCACGGAGCCTTTGACCTTCGCATCAACGGCCATCACTTCTTCTTCATTCTTCGTATAGGCCCGACCAAATTCAGCCGCAAACGGGAAATTCCAATCCTTATGACGGAACTTCGCATCACCATCCAGAAGCGTCACGGCATCGAGTGCAACAAGATCGCCATTTCCATCCTTCACCACGGGGTTAATCTCAAGATATTGCGCATCTTCGTTGTCAAAACAGATATAGAGTTTCTTTAAAAATTCTGCCATCTTCGAGGTCATATCACCCGTAAACCCTGCATCTTTCGCTAACGCTGACAGTTCTGAATCGGAGGGCGACTCCCCAATGTCTACGAGAATACGCTTGACCTTTTCCCAATTGGCCTCAACTTCTACGCCACCATAGGTGGTTGCCATAATTTCCACACCTTCGCGGGTGGACTTCGCCGAAACATAATATTCTTCTTTGTGATCGATGGCCTCAGACACGATGACTTCCTTAATTGTGACCGACTCGACCTGTTTTCCTAACATCTCGCGCACCGCAGATTTGGCCTGAGCGAGGTCCAACCCGACTTTGACTAAACCGAGTTTAAACCGAGATCCCAAGGCCTCATGCGCTTTCACAACAAGCTGACTCTTTGACAGCCAGTCGTTCGCATTGGCTAATTGATCGAACTCATCACCAGAACTCACCACCACATAATTGGGAGTCTTGAGACCCCACTTTTGTAATAGGCCCATTCCAGGACCTTCAAGTACTTTTGCCATAGCGTTTACCTACCTTGATGAAGACAAGTCTAGAGTGAACCGCGCCTACCGCGTGAAAATGTGGATTGTACGGAGACTGTCAGCAGTTAGCAACCAATCAAAAGACCCAATTTTGCACCCTGAAGCCCTAGGAGACGTCTACATCCCAACAGGACTCTTCAATACAGACGTAGGCATAAAACATTTTTTAAAAACAATACCTTATAAATAAATTTCAGACGCCCGCTAAGCACATCCGCAGAAACCAGACATAGAACTCCAAAACCAAGGACATGCATGCCCGCCTCAGTCCTGTCGGCACGCAACTGCAGGTCGAGGAAAGTTGCTCACCTCACATTGCCTACCCAAACAAATCGACAGCTGTACGACTGTAAGCACAATTTTGTTATGGTTTCCAGAAATCCAGATGTTCATGTATGCCGTATGGCGAACGGGATGTCTTTACCCTCATGAGAACGGGAGACATTGCTACGAAGGGCTTCCGTTTTAAAGAACACGTGATTCTCACAATCTGAATCACATATCCGGCCTTATTCTCGGTCATGTCCATTCTCTCGAAATTTGTCACAGTAGGCCTGTTCACCGCACTGATCGGTGCGCTCGTCAGCGCAACCCCCATTGGCTGGAGTCTAGAGGAACGCATCGGCCTCGCGTGGTTATTTAACGCACGGGGACCTCGACCAGCGCCTTCCAACGTCATCGTGGTGACGACCGACCGGAAATCCGCAGCCGACCTTGGGCTGCCTCAAGAGCCTTGGAAATGGCCCCGTTCGCTGCACGGACAGCTCATTCAGCGCTTAGCGGATAAAGGGGCCAGAGTCATTGCCTTTGACATGTTTTTCAAAGATGCGGGCCTTCCGGAGGAAGACCAAGCCTTTGCCCGGGCAATCCAGGATGCCGGAAACGTCATCTTGATTGAAAAAATGACCAGAGTCGATCAACCGCCTTCCGCAGTCGGCATGAACATGCATCTCCGCGTGAGCCCCACCGCCAAACTCGCGTCGGCCTCCGCAGGACTGGCCCCTAATCCGCTTCCAGCCGTTCCGTTCCGGGTCAATCAATTTTGGCTCTTTGAACCCAGTGACGAACATGTCGCAACGTTCCCGTTTCTTGCCTTCAACCTGTACGGGGCTGCTGCGTATGAAGACCTCGCAACCCTTCTGGAACGCGTGCAGCCGGAATTGGCTCGGCAATTTCGTGCTCTTAACATTGCAGAACCCGGAAATCTGCAGTCCCTATCGCAGGACCTGCGGAACATGATTGAACGCCACCCGGGATTGGCTGACCGCCTCGATACGATGCTCCAGGCTGAACAGCCAGGACTATCAGCGGATTGGAACAGCCTTCTCACATCACTGCTTTCAGCCTATCGTCAAGGGCATAGCCAGTATTTAGATTTCTACGGCCCGCCACGTACGATCACAACGGTTCCCTATTCCTGCATCCTGAACCTGTGTTCCCCGGAAGCCTCTTCCCTCACCAACCAAAACCCGGAAATCGACTTCTCGGACGCGGCCGTATTTGTCGGGCTGTCCGAACAGATCGAGTCGGAGCAGCAAGATCGCTTCCATACAGTCTATACTTCTGAAAGCGGTCTCTACATCAGCGGCGTGGAAATTTCAGCCACGGCCTTCGCCAACCTGCTTGAACACCGTCAGGTGATGCCGTTAACGCTACGGCATCATCTTCTCCTCGTCATCTTCTGGGGAATTGGCATCAGCCTGACGTTGCGCGCACTATCGCCGACGTATCTTCGAACGGGCATCGGGTTCGGAATCGTCCTGCTAGCAACTAGTATGGGAGCTGGTGCCGCTTACTTTGGTGCAGCCTACTACCTCTTTGCACGTGAGGCCGTTTGGCTTCCGGTGGTCGTGCCCCTTCTGATACAGCTTCCATTGAGCGTAGGAGCCACATTGTTCTCGAGATATTGGGAAGCACATAAAACGCGACACAATATTCAAACTGCACTGGCACACTACGTCCCAGGCCCAATCGCCGATCAACTCGCCCAAAATATCGAAGACTTCAAAACCAAGGGACAAGTGCTCGAGGGAATTTGCCTGGCCACTGACGCCGAACACTATACGGCATTGGCGGAATCGTTCGAACCTCAGGAGCTTCGGGTATTCATGAACCGGTACTACGAAGTGGTGTTTGAGCCGGTCAGACGGCGACAGGGAATCGTTTCCGATGTCATCGGCGATGCGGTACTCGCCATTTGGACAACCTCGGCATGGAATGCCGAGCAACGGATAAACGTTTGCGACGCTGCTCTAGATATCGCCAATGCCGTTGAGCAATTTAATCGGAGGCATCAGGGCGCGGCCCTGCACACCCGCATC
>BQIX01000127.1 GCA_021604145.1 Nitrospirales bacterium | reverse complement strand
ACCATGAAAAAGGCGTATGAGTTATCGGCGAGTCCTACATGAAATTAGATCTTTGGATATCCTCGTCCACTGCTCTACCTTACCGCCCTCGGCTCAACAGTTTGCCTTCGGCGCCTGGCCAGATGAGAAGCAGAGGACTGGCGACAAATATCGAAGAATAAGTTCCAATCATAACGCCTAGGAGTAGCGCCAGCGAAAAGTCGTGGAGCACTTCACCGCCAAACAAGGTTAGTGGCAATAGCACAAGCACGACTGTTAAGGTGGTGACCAACGTCCGACTCAAGACTTGATTGATGCCATCATTAATGATGGTCTCAATAGATTGGCGACGACGTTGACGAAGATTTTCACGTATCCGGTCAAACACAATGACCGTGTCAGTAATGGAATATCCGGCCAACGTCAACAGAGCCGTCACGACCAAGAGTGTGATTTCGACATTCATGACATAAAAGATTCCTAAGACCGCCAAGACATCATGAAATGTCGCAACAGCAGCGGCGACACCAAATCGAAATTCGAATCGTGCAGCAATGTACGTAATAATGCCAATCAATGACAGGACAATGGCGATTAAGGCATCCTTCTGAAGTTTTTGACCTATCGTCGGTCCAATCGAGGTAGTAGAATCGATTTCAAATGAATGATTTTTAAATTCGTCTCGAAAGACTTGAATGATTTTATCACTAATCGCTTCTTCAATTGTCGTTTCCGTTTTCACTCGAATCAACAACTTGTTATCTTCGGTGAACTCCTGAAGTTCGGCATCACCAAGACCGTGTTTTGCTAACACTGTTCGAGCCGATTCAATGGGTAGCGCTTTGTCAAATTTCAATTGAACGGCGGTTCCTCCGGCAAAATCAATTCCTAAATTTGCCGAACCGAAGGCGATCTGAATGACTGCGATAAGCCCGAGCAATCCTAAAACCCCTGAGATGCCCAGCGCAATCTTCCGCCGCCCCATGAAGTCAATATTCGTTTTTCCAACAATTTCTAACATAGTCGCGATCCATTGGGTGAAAAAGTAAAGTCATGTTGTTTTCTCAAATACTCAGTCGTTGCAATTTCTTCCGGTTGAACAAATCAAATACCACTTTGGTGCCCACCAACGCCGTAAATAAATTTATGGCAATGCCCAAGCATAGCGTGACCGCAAACCCTTTAATCGGACCAGTTCCAAACAGAAATAGCGCCAGCCCCGTGATGAGGGTCGTGACATGGGAATCGACAATGGTCAGAAACGCTTTATCATAGCCTCCATCAACCGCGAGCCTCACCGGACGCCCCAGTCTAAGTTCTTCTCGAATTCGTTCGAAAATGAGAATATTGGAGTCCACGCCCATTCCGATGGTGAGAATGATTCCGGCAATTCCAGGAAGCGTCAGGGTCGCGTTGAGTCCAGACAGTGCGCCAAGTAACCCGATGAGATTCAGAACAAGAGCAAAATTGGCCACAACACCTGAAAGACGATAGTACACAATCATAAAGATCACGACTAAACATCCAGCAATCACCAGGGTTCGCACACCCTTCTCAATCGAGTCTTTCCCTAACGATGGGCCAACCGTCAGATCTTGAAGCGTTTTCATGGGTGCCGGCAAGGCGCCAGCTCGTAACACCACAGCCAGATCATTCGCTTCACTGGTCGTGAATGTGCCTTCGATAATCGCCCGGCCTCCGCTGATCTTTGTGTTGATGCGAGGCGCTGAATATACGGTCCCATCCAACACCACTGCCATACGTTTTCCGACATTGTCCGCCGTCAAACGCTCAAACTCCTGACCACCTCGGCTATCAAAGGTCAGGGAGACAATGGGTTCATTGAACTCTCCAATCGTGACACGCGCATCTTGCAGCACATCACCCGTTAATGCGGTATCTTTCTTGATGAGATACGGAAGGCTAAAACTCGTTTCTCCATCTTCTGCAATGACATTTTCAAACAGGATTTCAGATCCTTCCGGCAACCGTCCTTCAAACTCCGTACGAACTTGGTCTTCCTGTCCTTTTTCCACTTGAGGCGGGAGCTCTAACGCCACCTTTGATTCATCAAGTAGCTTAAACTCAAGCAAGGCGGTTTTTTTGATCAAGTCTTTGGCACGTTCAGGATCTTTGACTCCGGGTAATTGCACGGCAATTTGATTACGGCCCAAACGTTGGATCAGCGGTTCAGCCACACCAAATTCATCAATACGATTTCGAATGGTTTCCAGGGCTTGATTAATAGCTGAATCTTTGATGCGATCCACTTCCTCGGAATCAAGTTCATAGGAAACGGTTGTACCTGATGACTCCTTCAACACAAAACCTGGAAATCCCTCTTCCATTTCCTGTGTGACCTTGGTCTTCGCCTCATCGCCATCTGCCAAGGTGAGGATCAGCGTACCCGTCCCTTCTCGAACCACCGTGTCGATAGGAAATTCGGTCTCGGAGTTGAGATCTTCGAGCGCCTTTCTGGACCGATCGACCGCGATTTCCACAGCTCGATCTTCTTCAACCTCAAGCACCAAATGCACGCCTCCTTGCAGATCAAGGCCCAGCGCGAGACCGCGATCACTCAGTATCTGCTTCATCCAATCGGGAAGCGGTGTATAGAGTGAAGGGAAGGAGGGTAATGAAATAATCAACGAGATCACCGCCATAGCGATCAGGAGGATTAATCTTCCACGAATTTTCTTCATCGAATTTGCCTTTTCCGACTCATGAACTTTCCTCAGTTTCTCGGAGTCTACCGACGTAATCTCGTTGTAATCGAATTTTTGTATTATCGGCTATTTGCACGGTGACCGTCTCTTTATCAAGATTCGTAATCGTGCCCCAGATGCCAGCCGTGGTGATGACTTTATCGCCCTTCTTCAAGGCGGCCAGCAATTCTCGCTGTTTTTTCGCTCGACGTTGCTGCGGTAAAATCAAAAGAAAATAAAATACCACAAAAATCAGCAGAAATGGCACAAAGGACAGGAGTCCACCAGTTGGATCGTTTCCCGCGCCAGTCTGCGCCCATGCGACAGCATTCATATCTACCCCTTTCTCCTCGTGATTCTAAGATTTACGCCGTAACGGCACGCTAGAAATGCATTGAAGCCAGCATTGTCCAGGGTGGCGTTCGGTTTAAAAGGTAAAGTGAAAAGCATCAAGTATTGAGACTGACAAGAAAGGAAAGTCTCAACAATATCATTCACTTGACAATTTTCATGTTGATTGATGGCTCAAGCACACATCGGATCTCGCGCGAGATCCTGGTCGTGGCCTTCCCTTGCCTGATAAAACTGTGTTCGGAATTCCTGGAACTGTCCGTTTCGAATAGCACGGCGGATCTTGGACATCAGCGTCCCATAATACCAGAGATTATGAAGCGTATTGAGCCGTATGCCTAACATTTCATTTGACACAAATAGGTGTCGTAAATAGGCTCGTGAATATCGCCGACACACCGGGCATTCACATTTCGAATCAATCGGGGACTCATCCCGGGCATATTGAGCTTTTTTAATCAACACTCGTCCTGACGATGTAAACAGCCAACCAGTACGACCATGCCGAGTGGGAATGACGCAATCAAACATATCCACCCCTCGACACACTCCCTCGACAATATCCTCGGGCAGCCCTACTCCCATAAGATACCGAGGCCGATCAAGCGGGAGTCGTGCGGTGACATCCTGAATCACTCGAAACATCGTCTCTTTTTCTTCACCTAAAGAGAGCCCGCCGAGCGCATACCCGTCAAATCCGAGTTCCAGTAACTGTGCCGCCGCCTCTTGACGCAAATGAGGATACACGCCGCCCTGGATGATCCCAAATAAAAATTGATGCTCTTGTCTCGGGACAGCCAAACAACGTTTCGCCCATCGCGTCGTCCGTTCTACGGCTTCTTGAGCTTGGACTTCCGTGGAGGGATAGGGAGGACAGTGATCTAGCATCATCATAATGTCCGACCCCAAAGCCACTTGAATCTCCATACAAAATTCCGGGGTCAATTGATGCCAGGATCCATCAAGGTGTGACTTGAAGCCCACACCATCCTCTGTGATTCGACACAGGTCAGCCAGACTTACCATTTGAAATCCACCACTGTCCGTCAAAATCGCGCCCGGCCACTGCATAAACTTATGTAACCCGCCTTGCTCGGCAATTAACGTATGTCCGGGCCGCAGGTACAGATGATACGCATTTCCTAAAATCAGACCATAGCCACATGCTTGCAATTCATCTGGATCGATCCCCTTCACGGTCCCCAACGATCCAACCGGCATAAAGGCGGGAGTCTCTATGTGACCATGAGCCGTTGAAAGGAGACCTGTTCGAGCAGGTGTGGAGGAATCGTGTTGTTGAACGGCAAACATTAACACCCTCTCATCACGAGGACCGTTGGCCACGTATCCATTGTGACTGGTAATTGTGTACCCTTAACAGCCTACATCTCTTCCGGAGCGGAAATCCCGAGAACCGTGAGACCATTATGAATAACGGTCTGAACTTGGCGCATTAACGCCAATCTTGCAGCCGTTAACTCGGGAGTCACCTGTTCGCGATGTTGTTGAATAGATTCAGCGGCCATTGATTGTCCATATTCAGGGGATGGCATTTCCGTTTCTTCCGATGTCGAGACGGTCTCGCTTGATGGAAGAATACGATGTTTATTGTAGTAGGTATGCAACTGCGCCGCTAACTCTTGCAAATAAAACGTCACACGATGTGGTTCAAGATTGGCTGCGCTACCTTCAATGATACCTGGATAACAGGATAAGTGCTTCATTAATCGTAATTCATCCTGAGTGGTCACAAGCACATGATCGACCTCATGAATAGACGGCACAGGAATGCCGCGGGACTCGGCCACTCGGAAGAGACTCGCGATCCGCGCGTGTGCGTATTGCACATAGTACACAGGGTTATCCGCAGACTGCCGTTTAGCCAGATCGAGATCAAAATCCAAATGGCTATCTGAGCGCCGCATAAGAAAGAAAAACTTAGCCGCATCAGCCCCGACTTCATCAATGACCTCTCGCAATGTCACAAATTCTCCAGCACGTTTGGACATCTCGACTTTTGTTCCTGCACGAAGGAGATTGACCATTTGGACTAGAACGACACGGAACTGTTCTTTTCGATATCCAAATGCCTGAACAGCCGCTTGCATACGGGGAATATACCCGTGGTGGTCCGCTCCCCAAATATTAATCAAGGTATCAAAACCACGGTTGAGTTTATCGCGATGATAGGCAATATCTGAGGCTAAATAGGTATAGGTCCCATCTTGCTTTGCCACGACACGGTCTTTTTCATCTTGAAACTGCGAAGACCTGAACCACCAGGCACCCTCATCTTGAAAGACCAACCCTTTTTCTTTGAGATCGTCCAACGCCTGCATGAGATGCCCGGTACCGATTAAACTCGCCTCACTGTACCATTCATCGAATTCAATGCCAAAAATACCAAGATCATGCTTGATTCGCTCCAGCAGTTCTTGACAGGCAAACGCCGACGATTGTTGTTCTGCGATTTCAGCATCCAAGTCAAGAAGGGTTGAGCCAAGTTCTTTCCTCATCGCTTCCGCCACGGCCTGGATATAGGTCCCATGATATCCATCATCAGGAAAGGTACAGTCACGACCATGAAGTTCTTGATAACGAGCAAAGACCGAGGCTCCAAGCAATTTCAATTGGCGGCCAGCATCATTGATGTAATATTCTCGTTGAACACGATACCCAACAGCTTGCAAGAGATTTGATGCGGCGTGACCAAGCGCCGCGCCGCGTCCATGTCCCACATGCAGCGGGCCTGTCGGATTCGCACTCACGTACTCAACGAGAACACGTTGCCCCTTCCCCGTTTGACTTGAGCCAAATGTCGAACCAAGGTCTTCAATGATTTTAAGAATATCAATCCAACGGTCTGGTTTAATCCGAAAGTTTAAAAAACCTGGTGGGGCAACATCGACAAGCTCAAATAAGTCATGACTGTCTTCTTTGAGGTTTGACGCCAACAATTTGGCGACTTCTAATGGCGGACGGCGAGCTTTTGGGGCAACCAGCATGGCCACATTTGAGGAAAGGTCACCCCACTCTTCGCGTTTTGGCAGTTCAACCGTAATATGAGGAAGAGTCGCAAGATCTAAGTCTCCATGCATCTTGGCACGGCTTAGTGCGGCAGACAGGGCTACCACCACCTGATCATGAATGAGATCGGATTTCAAAAAAATTCTCTATCTTCTTAAAAAATAAGGGGAATTACGGCAACTTCCGCCGAATGTACCACAGCTATCATAGTGATGCAAGTTGTTGATATCAAGAAAGATTATATGTTTAATATCTAAGCAATTCTACGTTTTACAGACACTTAACCATCGTTCGGCTTGCACAGTCACCCTCGCGGCCGAAATATTGAGACAGCGCTTATGGGCACAGTGTTGAGCACTCGACCAATCAGGGCATTCACATGGCTCCCCTTGGATAACGGAAACATGTCTTCCTTGAGGAGCCCATAGATCTGGATCAGTAGGTCCAAAGAGGACAATCGACGGCACCCCACAGGCTACGGACAGATGCGCCAAACCAGAGTCATGCCCGATAAACAGATCAAATGAGGAGACACATCGTGCAACCGAACACAACGACATACTCCGTATTACTTGATAGGTATTGGACGGAAGTACTGCACATAATCTCCTGACCGCTTTTTCATCAGCAGGCCCTTCGACAATAGTGCACTCGTGACCTTTTTCAACCAATTCTGAGACCACAGAAGCCAATACGGAAAAATCGACACATTTATGCGGACTACCACTACCTGGCTGAATCATGATCCGCTGATGATTCAAAGCTAAGAGTTGGTCATTGCTCTCTTGTGGAGGTTCCTTTTCATCACGAGCAACCATTTCGCGCATGTCATAAAGTTCAACAGGCTGAACCTTCCAATCAAGAAGCGTTTCGAGATATCGATCTGAAAAATGTCTGCTCGTTAAGCTAACGTCATGTGGAGACTGGATAATAACTGACTGAATTCCATAGGCCCGGAGATTTTGAGCCATGACTCCAGTAGGATCACTTAGCCAACAAACAATTTTCGAACAGGTTTTGAGAATACTGTGAGTTGATTCCCCCCATTGATCGGAACCGCAAAATAAATCTGAAAATAAAGGACCTTCAAGAGCAAACGTACGATCTACTTCTCCCATATCTAGAAGGAGATCACCAATCTCAGATTTTCCAATCCACAAAAGTGCATTCTGTGGAAATAATCGCTTAAGACTTCTCATTGCCCTCAGGCTCAAAAGCACATCGCCTAATGCGCCAGGATGAATGATAAGTATAGACAATTAAACCTTGTATACAATGTTCGTTTCGTGAATAAAATCCATCAACTCAACAAGAGAAAAAACCAAAAACGAATCTTGAGAAGACGTCAACCTGAATCAGTGCAAGCGGATGCCAAACTTAAGAGCCACTAAACTTATTGGCCATTTCAAGGTCAGCAGGTGTATTGACATTCATAAACGATATAAAGTTAGGATCTAAATCTTTGACATCTTCTTGATCGACTATCCTAGGCACTAATTCTGAGTTTGACACAATGTCGCGCATCTCTAAGTGATTCGTATCAATCATTCTTTTTAAAACCGGTAAGCACTTTTTGGAATAGACTCCTTGCATTGGCTGAACACCAGTCTGTAACTGGACCATTAACACATCGAAATTCAGGGACATATCACACAAACGACGAATCAAAGAACTAGATAGAAATGGCATATCGCAGGCAACCATGAAGACACATGGTTCCGTGGAATATGAAAGACCGGTATACAATCCACCAAGTGGACCTTTTTGAGGAATAATGTCAGTGACAACTTTATGCCTCAGATTTTCCGTAAAAGGGGAGTGCTCTGCGACAACAATGATAATTTCTGAAAATATGGATTCATAGACACGTAAAACGCGATTAAAAAGAGTTTCTCCACCGACAGTGACCCCACGTTTATCCTGACCCATTCGTCGACTGAGGCCCCCGGCCAATATGACACCACTAAACCCAATCATTTGCTAATCCGATCCCCCGTGCCTGGACATAAAAAAAGGGGGTGGGTTTGTGGCCCACCCCCTTGCTGCTCCCGTCGCCTCATAAGGCGTGACACGAGTTCCTTAGCTGTCGAGTTTGCCCTCGCGACGATTGCGGCGGCGCGCAAGCACCCACCCTTCAATCCCCACCAGGCCAATCCCCATCAACACCGGATAGATGTAGGCTTCCTGTGGCACCGGTGGCTCCATCACCAAGTAATAGAACGCCGAGACCGCCATCTTCCGCCCTGCATCCCCATTGTGCCCGTCCCACGCAAAGAACACCATTGGGACATATTTCCCCGCCTCCAGATACGCATCCGTTTCATAGTCCCGCTTGATCGGCCGTTCGATAATCACCGTCCAGCGTCCATGCTTCCACTCCGCTTTGACTAGCTTCAGGTCGTCTTCCATCCCCTCGCGTTCCCCAAACTCCTGATCCCAGCCCGTGCCTTCATAGGCATGCAGACTCCCATCGGCCATCCATTTCGTGATATCCATGGCAAACTTCTCATCCCCCCACAGATACCGCGGCTTCCGCGGGAACGGCAGCTCCTGCCACTTGATCGGGAATTCAAACGCAATCCCGTCGTTATACACCTCATACTGATTCTGGCGTGACGCAATCGACTCCGGATGATCCGGATCATCTTCGAACTTCGTCCCGCCCGGCGGCTGCTCTTCCACCCCGTAGTCTTCCAGGTTCACTTCGGTGTGGTACCACTCCGCTTCCGCTTCCGCCACACTCTTCGTCCGGTCATCCCATTGGAACAGGAACTGGATGTGGGTTTCGTTGTACATCGACTGCACCCACGCATCATCAATCCGGTTCACAAAGTTTCTCGGCTTATGCGTGATCTGCCCCCCTAACGCAATCCAGCGACGCGGGGCCGTCTGCCACCGCTCATCCAATTCATCCGTCGGCAGCGCGCCTTCATAATACTTCGAGGGCACCACGAAGTTCGCTTTCGGCTTATCCGTGAGATTATCCACCGGCAAGGCTTTGCTGGTCGAGAGGGTTGTCGCAATCTCCTCCGTCACCTGC
>BQIX01000126.1 GCA_021604145.1 Nitrospirales bacterium | reverse complement strand
CTCGTTCGAACAAGAACGGCATTTGGCAGACTTTTCTCGCAAAGAAGAGGTCCTCATAGGCACTCTTCTTGCCGTAAAGCTACATTATGAAGATTTTTACAAAGAGCTATGTGACATGTGTCCCATGATTGAGAGTTTACTGCCGCACGCGATTGAAGGTAAGCATATTAAGCTCAAGCGCTTGGCTCTCGCTCAAATCGGAACGTACTTATGAAAGCGATTTCGAAAGAACTCCTCGATCGGTTCTTCGAGCTCGCGTCAGCAAAACTTTCTGGTGATTGGATTTTGCTAGGTGGCTCCGTGTTGCCGTATTTAGGAAGGCCCATTCGGGCGACAGTCGATATTGATTTGGCGACCATCTCACTTCGAGGAGGCGAGCATCAACTTGAATTGATGGAGATTGCGGAGTCGTTGTCTTTACCGATTGAGGCCGTGAATACGGCCGCCGAATTCTTTGTGAGAAAGATACCCGGGTTTGAGGACTACCTGATCCACATGTTTTCGAAAGGCGATTTCTGTGTGTATCGTCCCAATGTGAATCTGTTTATCCAATTGAAACTGCCGAGATTGTCTGAATCTGACCTTGCAGACATGCGAGAGTTTTTAAAGTTTGCTGAAGAAATCGAAGAACCTATTTATGCGAGTCTTTTAAGACAGATGATCTCGAAAGAGTTGGAAAAAGGCGATCATCGCATGAAGCGCTTGAAAAGTCTGCTCGAGGCATTGCCTGCCGGTTAATGTTTCTCTCTTGGCGCTTGCGCCGCTTCTTTTGCTTCCTGGTCAACGATGTCGTTATTCGGGTCTCCGCTATGCGCTTTGACCTTGACCCATTCAATGGAGATTCCCGACGCACGAATGGTTTCTGCATAGTGTTGAGTGAACGTGGTGTTTCTCTTCCAGGCATGTGTCGGCCAACTTGCGAGCCCCTGGTAATCATAATACACTCGAATGCTGGTGATGTGCTGAGATTGGCACCATTCCACGGCCTTGAGCACCGCCATAATTTCGCCGGCGACATTACGATGTCGCCGGGCGTCCTCAGGAATATCATTGCCTCGATCTCGGTGGATTTCTTTGCCAGCTCTGCGTGCTAAGTAGGCCCATCCAAGATGGAGTACCCCATTGGGTCTTGGCATGCACGAGCCATCAACCCAAACATCGACAATAGCATTGGCATCATCTGTACTCTCGAAAGTCGTGGATGACTCTGGGAAGGCATAGGCCTGAGCTTCTTCTGGAGTGGAAAATGATTTGTATTCTGCCCCAGAGTATTTGACTATCTGTCGTTGACATTCCGGCCAACTATGAAAGACTCCTGTTTGACGTCCACGTCGTACACCATAATACTTTTGTTTCATCAGAAATTCATCTTTCAAGCAAACGGAACGTCTTTAATGCGAGATGTCTAGAAATATGTCATTCAATAGACGAACGGGAGAATGCCACGATTTGCAACCTGAAAAGAGTGAATTTTTTGGGTTATTTAGGCATTTGTTCGTTCATTGTAATTTTTTGAGACGGTCTTTCGCGAGGGCGGCGCGAGTCGCTTCTTCGGGAACATTATCAACTAGGGCTAAATAGGTCTCATATTCCTCAATGGCTCTTCTCCGGTTGACTGACTCATAGGCTTCGGCCAGATTGTAGCGTGCACGGGCATAGTTGGGTTGTAAGGTAATCGCTCGTTCGAGCAAGGCAATGGCTTGTGCAGGTTCTTTCAATTGAAAGAGTACCGTGCTCAGACTGTTGAGGACTCGCGGCGAATGTTGTTGAATTTTCAATGATTCTTCAAGGGCTGACTTAGCTTCGGTGAGCTGTCCTTTATTTCTCAGCGCAAGACCAAGACGATGGTGGGCTTCAGCTAGACGCTTGGTATCCTCTAGCCCTAAATTGATAGTTTGGCGGTATGCGTCAATAGCAATATCTGGTTTTTCCCCGGGGCACGATTCGAATAATGCTATTTCACCTCGAGCGAATTGTTGCGTCGCGAGAAACTGCGAGGTTTGTTGTGTTTGTGAAGTTTGACCGGGTGTTGAGCCTTCTTTGCTGTCATTGGGCTGTGCCCTGAATTTTCTTTGGGCTCCATCAAGCAGTTGTTCGTAAGGATCAAGAACCACGACTGCGACGAGAAGTTGATGCTCATTATCCTGATCTTCTCGGATGATGTACTGTGTCGTCGATTTTTCATCTCCCGTACGATAGAGGACGACGGTATCGGGTTGAGTGCCTTGCATTAAGGAACTCGAGTTCTCGAAAAATTCTCTGGCCGGAGGGAGCTGCGACAGCGTATCTCGCAAGACGGGATAGGGGTCGAGATTCAGTCCATCTGGATAGGCTGTAACGACGGCGACCAGTGTCTCATCATCATTAAAGAACAGCCATTGCCGTCGGTGTGTCGGAGTGCTACTTTCAGCGTACCATTCTTTGCCTGTACCCCATGGCGATTGCTGAAAGGTCTGGCCTGTCTCTCGATTACGTACCATGTCCGAGGTGTCGCACAGTCGAGTCAGGCCAAGAAGATCGAGGTCGCTTGCAGAAGGTGGAAGGTTTGAGGATGGTACGGAGGGCCCGCTGCTACAACTCGCCAGAAATAACAGGAGGCTAATGAGTTGTTTGTAAGACTTGGTAGATGCCATACCTGGACGTTCTGGAGACAACCGTTAATGTAAATGTGTCAGGGAAAATCAGTCTCGAAGAGGCATTGTTGAAAGTATCGAACAATGTCTCCGCTGGCAATGAAGTGTAGGAGGCAACAGTTTGTGTATTCATGTCATGTGCGTTGACATGCCAGCACGCCTGCGCGTAGTAGCTTCGGGGCGTACACGCGAAGCCTTGGCGTAGGCTGGTGGGCGATACTGGTATCGAACCAGTGACCTCTACCGTGTGAAGGTAGCGCTCTCCCCCTGAGCTAATCGCCCGTGGGAGAAAATATTAGCACACCGATAGTAGGGGATCAATGAAGTCCCGAATGGCTTACCTTGACGGTTGATTCTATGAGGAGTAGTCTGATGTTATCGTGATCTTCAATGAATGAAGGTGCAAGAGCTTGTTGTTTTGAATTTTGTTGGAGGAATGATTATGGAAAAGAAAGAACGTCAGCAAGATAATCGAAAAACTGATTCTCCTCAAGAGGCGGATGAGACCAAGGCTAACCCCAAGGTTGTAGAAACTGGGGAAAAACTCAAAGAAGAAATGGATGAATTGGTTGATGAGATTGACCAAGTGCTAGAAGAAAATGCGGCTGAATTTGTCAAAAACTATGTGCAAAAAGGTGGAGAGTAAGGCAAGACTGTGTGTGGTCGACGTCCCTGTGCTTTTTGCGAAATTCTTACCATTTCCGTTTGATCTTTCCCATTCCTCACAGACTCTATATTTCTCCTGACTTTGCGTTTACTGTACAATAGCGCGTAGCATCGTGATCGGCGCCTTTTCGCAGAAAATTTCTGCTTCATTGCTTTTTATGCGTGCGTGAACGAATGAGGCCAGTTGTCAGTAGGAGTGACCATCGTGATGACGAAAAAATGGAATATGCGCAAGGGTAATTCAGAGTGCATTGCGCAATTGTCGGATACGCTAGGTCTTTCTTCCATCACCGCAACCGTCTTGGTGAATCGTGGAATCTTGGAAGTTGGGCCTGCTCGTCAATGGCTTTCGACAAATTCGCCTGAATCGCATGATCCGTTTCAGATGGCTGATATGGAAAAGGCGGTGGATCGGCTGCATGAAGCGATAGAGGGACAGGAGCAAATTTGTTGTTATGGCGATTATGATGTTGACGGTATTTCGGCCACGAGTCTCTATGTGTTGTTTCTTCAGCAACGAGGGGCACTCGTTAGTTTTTACATTCCAGATCGCAAGTTGGAAGGCTATGGCCTCAACGAAGACGCCATCCGACGACTTGCAGAGTCTGGCGTCACTGTACTTGTCACGATAGACTGTGGGACGAGTTCACATCAGGAAATAGCCCTGGCCCAAGCGCTTGGACTTGACGTCATTATCACGGATCATCATCAAATTCTCGGTTCTCATCCTCAAGCGTTTGCCTTTTTAAATCCCCAGCGAACCGATTGTCACTACCCGTTTAAAGGGCTCTGTTCAGGTGGGTTGGCCTTGAAGGTTGCGACCGCCTATTCGTTGAAATTTGGACATGCTGATGTCGATGTGAAAATGTATACGGATTTAGCGGCGTTAGCCACTGTGGCAGATATGGTGCCGTTGCAGGACGAGAATCGTTGGATTGTGCGAGAGGGCTTAAAGCAGATGTCCGGGAGTGCTCGTCCCGGTATTCAAGCGCTTAAGCAGTCGGCTGGAATTCAGGGAATCTGCACGGAAGGAATAGTGGCATTCCGGCTTGCTCCGACTATAAATGCAGCAGGACGTCTGGCGCATGCACGGTTAGGAGTGGAACTGTTTACAAGTCAATTGTTAGAAGATGCGCTCCCCATTGCTCGGCAATTAGATGGTCTCAATCGTCAACGTCGTACCATTGAACAAGAAGTGGTTTCCGAGGCCGTTAGCATGATTGACGGGAAAGATCTCCCCGGAGCTATTGTTGTTGGTGATCGCACATGGCATGTCGGGGTTGTGGGGATTGTGGCCTCTCGACTTGTCGAACGGTATTATCGACCGTCGGTGGTGGTGTCCTTTGACGAGGAAGGGTTTGGCCGTGGTTCTGTCCGAAGTGTGCCAGGCGTCGATGTCTGCAAGCTGTTAGCGCAGTGCTCAGATTTATTAGAAGGATTTGGCGGGCATCCTGCTGCGGCGGGACTCCAGGTTCGCCGAGAGCAATTCTTTGCCTTCCAACAGCGGATGTCGGAATTGGCTTCTGCCGCAATCAATGAGGAGTCTCGAAATCCCGTGTTGCATATTGATGCGGCTGTTTCGCTTCACCATGTTCACCCGCAATTGATTGGTGAGTTGGAGCAGTTGCATCCGTTTGGGATGGGGAATCCTGAGCCGACATTTCTTGGTCAGCATGTCAAAGTGTTGGAGAAGCGTATTGTTGGAGATGATCATTTGAAATTAGTTGTACGCCAGGAGGGGTCAGTCCCATTCGAATGTATGGGGTTTCGGATGGGAGCCATGGAGCATCTTGCGCGACTCGAAAATCACATGATTGATATGGTGTTTGTTCCTGAGATAAACCGTTGGAACGGGATGGATCGTATTCAGCTTCGGATACGTGACTTGAAAGTGAAAGAGAGACCTGGAGTTTCTGTATGTTGATGACATCTATCACGCAAATTGACGAGTTGATTCAACAGGTTCAAGCCTATCATCCGGAGGCTGATGTCGAAATGCTTCGACGCGCGTATGACTATTCCGCTCATGCTCATGAAGGGCAGATGCGGCAGTCAGGGGAGCCGTATCTGCAACACCCATTGGCAGTTGCCGGCATTTTGGCATTTTTGAAATTAGATGTGCCGGCAATTGTGGCCGGTCTGCTCCATGACACCGTAGAAGATACACTTGCGACGCATGCCGAATTGGAAGCGCAATTTGGTAAAGATGTGGCGAGACTTGTCGATGGCGTCACAAAGATTGGACAAATTCCTTTTAAATCACATGCGGAAAAGCAGGCCGAGAATTTTCGGAAAATGGTGTTGTCGATGGCAGACGATATTCGCGTGGTCTTCATTAAGCTCGCTGATCGACTCCACAATATGGAAACATTAGAACATTTATCCGAAAGTAAGCAGAAACAGATCGCTCAAGAGACACTTGAGATATATGCCCCGCTCGCCAACCGATTAGGGATCAGCTCGATCAAGCAAAAGCTTGAAGATCTGTGTCTTCAGTACTTGAAGCCCGATTCCTACGCCATGCTCAAGTTACGTGTGGCCAAACGAGATGAAGAGCGACAGGAATTTTTGGAGGTGCTTGTAGGTATGGCTCGAGAGGCTTTAGTCCAAGCCAATCTGCCTGGTGATATTCAAGGCCGACCTAAGCATCTCTACAGTATTTATCAAAAAATGGAGCGACAATCGATTACGTTTGAGGAAGTGTATGATCTCTCGGCGGTCAGAATCATTACCGATTCAAAAATGAATTGTTATGCCATTCTCGGATTAATTCATTCGTTGTGGCCACCGGTTCCTGGACGTTTCAAAGATTACGTGGCCACGCCACGAGCGAACCTCTACCAATCTCTTCACACGACGGTCGTTGGTCCACAGGGTGAGTACGTAGAATTTCAAATTCGGACGGAGGAAATGCATCGAATTAATGAATATGGTGTGGCGTCCCATTGGCGTTATAAAGAGCCTGGTGCTGTGACAGGCAAAGACGAGAAAGTCTTTAGTTGGTTACGGCAGTTTGTGGAATGGCACAAAGACCTTTCCGATAATCGTCAGTTCATGGACTCCGTGAAGTTGGACCTGTTTCATGATGTGGTTTTTGTCTTTACCCCACTTGGGGAGGTGAAAGAAATGCCGGTAGGTTCGACGCCAATCGATTTCGCGTATGCCATTCACACGGAAATCGGAGATCATTGTGTTGGCGCTAAAATTAATGGCAAGCTCGTTCCGCTTCGGCACAAGTTAAGTAGTGGGGATATGCTGGAAATTCTCACGTCGCCCTCTCAGGTCCCGCATAAAGGATGGTTGAAGTTTGTTCGTACTTCACGCGCGAAGGCCAAAATTCGTCATTGGTTTAAGATTGAAGAACATAAGCGGGCCTTAGATATTGGTCGTCGATTATTGGAACGAGAGTTTCGTCGTCATGGTCTCCCGACGGCTCAAACATTCAAGTCTGAGCGTCTTTTGGAAATCGCGAAAGACCGAGGCTTTGACGTTGTTGACGAACTTATTCGGTTGGTTGGTTATGGAAGACTTTCCGCGAGTCAGGTCACGAATCAACTTGAACCTCCCAGCCATGAGAGTCAAGGAGAGGGACCTTCGGGCGTTATTGCAAAGCGCGAGAATTTGATCCCAGCCCACCCAGAAAAATCGGTGAAGGTCAAGGGAGGGAACGATGTGCTGATGCAGCTATCAAAATGCTGTAACCCAGTCCCAGGCGATCCGATTATGGGGTATATTACACGCGGTCGCGGGTTGAGTATTCATACTGTGGGTTGTCCAAACCTTCGCGCTCTGGATTGGGATCATAACCGATTGGTGGAAGCTGATTGGGATTCCGGTATTGCCGGGACACATTCTGTGAAGGTGTCAGTGTTGACCCTAGATCGTACTGGAGTGTTGGCTGATATTTCTTCTGCCATTTCAGATTGTCAGGCCAACATTACTCGTGCAGAAATTTCGACACGTGAAGATCGAAAGGCGGTGCTTGATTTTGTCATTGAAATTACGAATACCCTTCATTTGGAACGTATGATCAAGGGGATCGAGCAAGTAGAAGGTGTGGTGAATGCGAGGCGAGTCAGGGGATGGTAGAGATCTGAGCGTGCAGTATGTCAACACTAAAACGAAGGATATTCTGCTTGGTCTTTGATTACTTGACGGTCAATTGACTATCTAAATTAATATTGTAGCGTTCGGCCATGCCAGCTCCAAGTTCAAGGACATAGAGCGCTTTTTTTTGTGTGCGGTATCGAGGGCAGCTGTCATCGGTCTTTGTACATATTGGAACGTGAGACTCAATATGTACGACGTTCCAGTCCACATCAAGCCAGATAATGTCTAAGGGCATTTTGGTATTTTTCATCCAAAAGTTCCAATAATCCAACTCTCTGAAAATGAACAGCATGCCGCGATCGGGCGCCATCTGTGTTCTGAACATCAAACCTTGAGAACGTTCGGCAGGAGTATCGGCAATTTCAGCCGTAATGATAGATTTTTGCGGCGTAAGGATTTTTGCTAAATCGATTTTGCTCCAGTCTCTGTTGGTTGGCGGGTGGCTTAAGCTTTGTCCCCATAGCGATGGCAATGTGAGTGTCAATACGAAAAGGGAGGTAAGTAGCCCTATTATCACGAAGTTTTTGTTTGACATCGTTATGAGTGTAGGCAAAAGGTAACTCTATTGTGAATTTCGGACGCGATCCTAGGGTGATTCCGTGAATGTTGTCAAGTTGAGTGTTCGGTTGCATCGAGTCCCGTTACTTTTTCGAAGTCGCTTTAGCAGCGGATTCCTATGCTTGGGGAAATCAGGATAGGCTGTAGCCGCTAATTTCTGTTGGATTCGGGCGTTTCAATCTATAGGTCGCAACAGACATAAGAATTTCCTAGAGACGGTGATAATTCCAGGCGGTAATAGTGGCCTAGCAACTCATTTCTATATTTCTCTTACATCCTGCTATCCCAAGAAGTCTGATCTTGACTGGCCAAATAAGTCACCGTATAATGAGCCCTTTACAAATTGGGCTATTGCTTTGCCTTCTGGCATCTTAATGCCCGTTCTGGCGGAGGCAAGGGACCTCCAGTCTCATGCTTTCTTGTAAACTGTTAAAACGACAGGTTCTTTCTCTGTGGGCAAGTGGCCAGCAATCCCACCCCCATCTCAGTCTTTCCCTGTTGCGAGTTGTCGACCATAGGAACAAATAAGGGCAGGTACCCAAGTGGACAACGGGGGCAGACTGTAAATCTGCTGCCATCGGCTTCCAAGGTTCGAATCCTTGCCTGCCCACCATAAATTTTGATGTGAATGCAGGTAGGCTTACAGGTTAGTTATTGGAAAATACTATTTAGCGGGCGTAGCTCAGTGGTAGAGTTCCAGCCTTCCAAGCTGGCTGTCGTGGGTTCAAATCCCATCGCCCGCTCCAATTGATGTGTAAAGTATCTGAGTTTATGAAGGAGGAATTCCTTCTACTAGTGTTTGACGGTTCACGGTCATTGGAGGGCCCATGTAGCTCAGTTGGTAGAGCACGTCCTTGGTAAGGACGAGGTCACGCGTTCGATCCGCGTCGTGGGCTCCATTAGGTGCAAATCCATCATGTAAGTGTGATCTGTTTTGCTTATCTATAAATTTTGTAACGTCTGAATTGAAAAATTAAACGGTTTTTTGATTAGAGGTTTTGGAGGCGGGAATGGGGAAGGCGAAATTTGAGCGGAAGAAACCGCATTTGAATGTGGGGACCGTGGGGCATGTGGACCATGGGAAGACAACGCTCACCTCGGCGTTGACGAAGGTGATGGGCGATCAAGGGATGGCCAAGTA
>BQIX01000125.1 GCA_021604145.1 Nitrospirales bacterium | reverse complement strand
TTTTCGGAGATCCCCAATTCCTTGTTGAACGGTTTGTCCGGGAGGAACGTGTAAGATGCTCATGACAAATCCCAGACCGTTTAATATTCGACGTTTCTTTTTCGTGTATCCTCGTGAAGAGGCATAGGTATCGAGTTTTTTGGCTTCGTCCTCGTTGATGTTGATGACGCAGACTTCGCCAGGCTCGAGTGCATCCAGGTCAATCGAGGTTTGGTCTTGTAGCCCTTTTGCTCGCAAACGATCAAACTGATCGGAGAGGTCATCAGTGGTATTCACTGAAGCTGAGTCGCGTTGGTTCGTCTCAGATTGAACTGAATGTTCAGATGGAGATGTTGCGCACGACGCTCCAAAGAGAAGAAGGAAGCAGGGGACGGCGATGTTCGAAAAACGAGATGTTTGGGTAGGCATCGTGTTGCTCCATTTCTTAATTTTTCGCGACATGTTGAATGATCGTCGTGCGTTGGCGAAGTTCTTTAATGATATTCTGAATAGATGATTGATCGGTTGCTAAAGGATCGAGTCGAATGTGGTAGAGGCCTAGAGAGCTAGGACCGTCAATGAATGTGGCGTGGACTCCCGTGACCACTTCTCGAATTTGCGCTTCAGTCGCCGTTGGGACAAATGAAATTTGTAGAACAATTCCATGTTCTTGAGGACCAGCAAGAGGAACCATCGGTTTTGATAAATACCATGAGTCAAACAATAGTCCGGCCTGAATGAAAATGATCAGTGAGGCGGCAATCGCGAGCCCGGTTCGCCAAGCACTTCTGTGAGTCTCTGAAGTAACATCAGGAGCCGTCTGCTCAGTTTGAATGGTGTTGAGGAGCCGATTGAGACCAATTTCCCCTGGAGATGGAGTTGAGGTTTCTTTGATTTCGGTCCTCATCTGTTCGAGCAGTGCAATCTCCTGTTGGCACTGAGTGCAGAACTCAAGATGCTGTTCGACATCATGTCGTTCACTTCCGGAGAGCGTCCCGTTCACCAACCAGGGTAAAAGTTCATCCGGATGGACAGGCTGTTCTGTTGGGTTATGGCTCATGACTTGTCATCTCTGTTGTCATAAACGTCTCTGCAAACATCGTTTCAATGCCTGCTTTGCATGAAACATGCGGGCTTTGATGGTGCCCTCCGGACTACCAGTAATCTCTCCGATTTCGCGATAGGATAAGTCTTCAAAAAAGGCTAAGTGCACGGTTTGGCGATGATGGGGCGTCAGTTTTGTCATGCAATGATGAATATGTTTCCCCAGTTGTTTTTGCAGAAGAATCTCATCCAAATTCTGAGTGGACGGTTCAGATGCCGTCTCTTCTAATTGTTCCGTGAGATGCCTTCCCGTCCGACGTAGGCGGTCGATAATTTTGTGATGCGCGATGCCGAATACCCATGTCGTAACCGATGAACGGCCCTGGAATGTTTTGGCTCCTCGCCAGACTTCCCACATCACGTCATTCAGGAGGTCGGCAGTTTCATCGGAATCGTGTAGCCGTATGTTGGCGAATGCAAAAATGCGAGACTCAAAGGTTTTATAGAACTGTGCGAGTGCGGCTTCACTCCCTTGGGCAATTTGTGCGAGAAGGGTGCGATACTGTGAGTCCTGATTCTCTGCTGTCTGGGTTGAGAGACCTGTGTGAGTTGTTGGCGAAGAATGAGGAGTTCCAGTGGTGGGGGACACGCAGTGCCTCCAGACGTGGTAACAAGAAGTATGATCAGGGTGTAATCCAATCTGGTGTGTGCCCTGAGTGTGACTGAAGCAGAATTGTGCCGTGTTTTTCATAGAAGGTCAATAATGGCGTAAGTCACGAATATTGTGATGAGCTGTAAATGCAACAAGGTGCCACCTCGTCTTGATGAGACTTTTGGATGTCTGCCCTTATCATGGACGTATGGATTGCTCTGGTTTTTCTTTTCCACAACCCAATACCGACAATGCCTGTTCCTAATAAGAGCAATGTTGCGGGTTCAGGGACGGGTTGTGGTTCACTATACAAAAAGTCATCGAGGACAACGACATCGACACCATTGCTTGGATCGTCATTGGGGCCGATAGTGGTATTTCCAGTTGTGATTTGGACGCGGCCCACACGTTTCGTACTAAATGTTGCACCGATGAAGGATAACCCCTGTGGATTGGTCGGTGCGTACAGGGATAAGAGTGACTGACCCTGCGTGTCAAAAAAGTCCAGTTTGGTGCTATCTGGTAAATCGACATCGGTAAAAATGGCACCGAATCCACTGACCGTTGCAGGGATATTCGTTCCTGAGACGAAGAAATTTACGTTGAGGACATTCGTGTCAAATGGTGTGAACAGGCGCGGGGCGCTAAATGTGTCAAATTGATCTGGGTAGGTGGCATTGATGGTATCAAATTCATTGTCGAATCCATCGTTACTCACTCGAAATTGCGATTGATTAGGCGTACTGAAAACGGCACCTCGCGTCACTCTCTCGTTAAAGAAATCTCCAGGCATACGAAAAGGAACAATGCCAGCGTCCCAGTTTATTTGCCGACGACCGTTGGCGAGAGGGCCAGGAGCACTACCATTATCAGGGTGTCCAAGTGCGGCTTGAAAAGCCGAAACGGTATTGCTGATGTCAGCATCGTTGTCGTGGAACGTGGTCGACAGGGCGTTGGCCAGTGATGGAGCAATAAGAGCAAAAGAAATCATGCTCACGAGTGGAATGGTGAAGAAATACATACAGCACCTCCTTCTTGATGAGTCTCTCTTGGGTGTTAAACCGAATGGCAGAGAGCATTTGTCAGCTAAACGTGAGACGGAGTTGAGCTTGAGTTTCTCGCTCTCAAGCCAACTTCGTTGAGAATCCGTTTGGACCTTCTATAGCGTAAGTCGATGCCAGGAGCGAAATGGTTGCAAGAAAAGTTGTATGGGGAAGATTTTTTTTGAAGGGCCGAGAACCTCCAGGGAGAGAGCCGTCTTGACTCGTGAGCTTTATGCTCTCGATCGCATTGCGAATCCAGTACTTTTGCTTAGAAAGATCTAGCTGCCAAGAGGAGGGGATCGGGCCTAGGAGGTTTACTGGGGTTTTGTTAACAGAACCAGGTAACCGCGTCGGTTGAGCGCATGGCAGGTTTCATGATCTTCGAAACAGACCGGGTGTGTGTCTCCAAACGACACAGGGATAAGACGGCTTTCTGCGATTCCTAGGTTCACGAGATACTCTTTAATCATGAGGGCTCGTTTGTCACCTAACACTAAATTATATCCCTCAGCCCCTCGATCATCACAGTGTCCTTCAATAATAAGGGAACTCTCAGGATTCTCCTTTAGCTGCATCGCTGTCAGTTCGAGAATGTGTTTACCCTTATTGGTCAATGTCCAACTGTCAAAGTCAAAAAATAAGCTAGGAACATATTCTGGCAATTCATTGGGAGGATCCGGTGAATGATAATAGGACGCTGGGGTAAGGCCTGAGAGTGTATCCGTCGAACCTATGGGCGAAATCGGGTCTTCTTCCAATGCCTCTGTTCTGTTGTTCTCTGTGTCCAAGGTCATCGAGGAGTCAGTCGGAAGGAGAGAGGATGACGGGTGTTGAGATTGAGACTCTGAGGAGTACTCATGGGTAACCATGGATTGGCATCCTGAAAGAATCGCACCAAGAATCAGGCATTGAAAGAACGCGCTTTTGACATTGACTGGCATGTGAACTCCGTCGAAATGGTGATCATGGGTACAAGAAGGTTCTCAATGGATATTTCGGGGAGAAACTGTCAGTTCTTGAGCCCATTCTTTAGGTCATGTTGCTCAGGCTCTGGGATTTGACTCTTGGTGCTGCCGAGTCTTTAGTTCTTCGGGAATTTTCTGTACGTTCTCTTGGAATGGATGCATGGAAAGTTGGAGGCACACGAAGGCACGAGCGTCGCGCTATTGACGAACCGTTGAGCAATTTCACAACCGCGTTAGGACGATATTCCATGGGTCAAAACCCTACATATGAAGGCTAAGATGAGAATAGGTTTCTGAAATCCAGGATAAAAGAGTAGCCAGAATTGAAGAGACATAGGATAATGTAAGAAGAAAGGGAATCAATCTATGCGAAATATTCTGGTGCTGGGCGGTGGAAAGATCGGTTCACTCATTGCCGTGCTATTAACGGAGACCGGCGACTACAATGTGCATCTTGGGGATGTGGATCAAGAGGCGACCCAATGTTTAGCCAAAGACATGACGCATTCCAACTTTCATGTGCATATTGTTGATGTGATGGCCGGTCAGGCTCTGTCGAAGTTTCTTGCTGAGACACCAGTCGACGGCATCATCTCGAGCCTTCCATTTTTTTGTAACCCAACGGTCGGAGAAGCGGCACGCACACATGGACTTCATTATTTCGACCTGACGGAAGATGTCCAAGTCACCGAACGGATCAAAGCTCTGAGTCAAGGGGCTACGCAGGCGTTTGTTCCGCAATGCGGACTGGCGCCTGGATTTATCAGTATTGTGGCCAATGAATTAATGACGCATTTTATGGAACTTGAGTCCGTGAAAATGCGGGTTGGCGCGCTGCCGGTAAATCCCAGTAATCGATTGAAGTATTCGTTGACGTGGTCAACAGATGGTTTAATTAATGAATATGGCAATTTGTGTTACGGGATCGAGCGAGGGGAAAAAGCGCCATTGCAACCGTTAGAAGGGTATGAAACGATTGAAGTCGATGGATTGCTCTATGAAGCGTTTAACACCTCCGGGGGGTTGGGCACGTTAGCGGATACCTATGCGGGACGGGTCAAAACAATGAATTACAAGACGCTTCGGTATCCCGGACATTGCGAGAAAATTCATCTGCTCATGAATGATCTGAAGCTCAATGACGATCGTGAAACGTTAAAACGGATATTAGAGCATGCGATTCCCAAGACATTACAGGATGTCGTGTTGATTTATGCCGCGGTCAATGGGCGGCAAGACGGAGAATTGTTCGAAGAAAACTACGTTAAGAAAATATATCCCCAAACGATCGCAGGGAAATTATGGTCGGCTATTCAAGTCACCACAGCGTCTGGTATTTGCAGTGTCGTGGATCTGGTGTTCGCGAATCCTTCGAAGTATCACGGTTTTGTGACCCAAGAAATGTTTGCGTTGCAGGACATTCTCGCCAATCGTTTTGGTCAGCACTTCGCATAAGAGGTCATGTTATGAATATCTTGGCAGAACTAGGTCTTCAGTCTCAGAATTCTGGAGGATGTGCTGGTTCCGGAAAATGGGCTCAAGCTTCCAAGGCCGGAGTGCTGCGTTCTCTGAATCCTGCAACCGGTGAGCCCATTGCACAGGTTAATCTGTGTACGGCCGAAGACTACGGCATAATTGTTCACGAGTCGTTGCGTGCATTTCAGCAATGGCGAAAAGTGCCGGCTCCCAAACGAGGAGAAGTGGTCCGGCTCATCGGGCAGGCGCTTCGCGAGAAAAAAGATGCGCTGGGAAGTTTAGTCTCGATGGAAGTGGGAAAAATTAAAGCTGAGGGCGATGGTGAAGTCCAAGAAATGATCGATATGGCTGATTTTGCTGTAGGCCAGAGTCGCATGTTGTATGGCAAAAGCATGCATTCAGAACGGCCCAACCATCGAATGTATGAACAGTGGCATCCGTTAGGAGTTGTCGGCGTGTTCAGTGCCTTTAATTTTCCTGTGGCTGTCTGGGCATGGAATGCCTGTATCGCGGCTATTGCCGGAAACACGGTCATTTGGAAACCGTCACCGAAAGCGCCGCTTACCGCAATCGCCGTGCAGCACATCTGCAATCGTGTAATGGAAGAGCAAGGCTATGCTGGGATCTTTTCGCTGTTCATCACAGACAACAATGAATTAGCCGAACAGATGGTTGCAGACACCCGTCTTCCGCTTATTTCATTTACAGGCTCTGTTCCGGTTGGACGTCATGTGTCTGGAATTGTTGGCAAGCGACTTGGACGAACCTTGCTCGAACTGAGTGGGAACAACGCGGTGATTGTGGATGAAACGGCGGATTTGGACCTTGCCATTCCGGGCATTGTGTTCGGAGCTGTCGGAACCGCCGGTCAACGATGTACGTCTACACGTCGACTCATCGTGCAAGAATCCCGGTATCAAGAGGTGGTTGCTCGTCTCATCAATGGCTATGAACAAGTCCGTATTGGGAATCCTTTGGATGAGGGTGTGTTGATGGGGCCACTTATTGATAAAGAGGCCGTCAGTGCCTATCAAAGCGCACTTACTGAAATTCAAAAAGCTGGCGGCGAAATTCTGTATGGTGGCCATGTGGGCGACCCGCCAGGTTTTTTTGTCGAACCAACACTTGCCAGGGCTGAAAATCAATGGGAGGTGGTGCAACGCGAGACGTTTGCCCCGATTCTCTATGTCATGACGTTTCGATCGTTGGATGAAGCAATCGCCTTACAAAATGCTGTTCCCCAAGGATTGTCCTCCGCACTGTTCACCTTGAATCTTCGGCATGCCGAACAGTTCTTAGCTGCCATGGGAAGTGATTGCGGAATTGCCAATGTCAATATTGGGACTTCTGGGGCAGAGATCGGGGGAGCGTTTGGCGGAGAAAAAGAAACGGGTGGAGGCCGAGAAGCAGGATCGGATGCCTGGAAGGCCTACATGCGCCGGCAAACCAATACGATCAATTGGGGGACGGACCTGCCACTTGCCCAAGGCATCACATTCTCTTTGGACTAACAGGCAGAAACACGTATCTCGTTGCGCGTGAATCGTATCTCGTCAGAGAAAAACATAAGAAACTTCTTTCGCGAAATACGAGATACAAATTAAGAGGAGAAATGGTTATGGCAACGACATCTGACCTAGAAACAACGGTTCTCAAGCTAGTTGATGATTACGTATCACGCAACCACGCGGCTCGTCTCTTTGCTAAAGGACTGAATGAAATAGGTGTGGGTGTGTTTCCCGTCATCGACCATATTACGGTTCGAACCTTACACATTGACCAACGAGCTGAAGAATTTCTGCAGCTTGGCTATGTCTATTCCGAAACGCTGCACTATGAAGATTGGTATGCCAAAGTGTATCGGGCCACAGGGTATCCAGCCTTGTTTGTCGACCAAGCCTATGAAGATGAGCGTGGGAAAACCAGTATTATCCCAGGGTGGGTCAACACCTTTGGCGATCGTACCCTTCACCATATCGCCATACTCGTCCAAGATATTGAGCAAGCGATAGAGGCATCTCAAAAGCGAGGCATTGAGTTTGCGAGAGCCGTCATTGGTGAGCGAGGAGAAGATTTACGGCAAATCTTTACCGTGCCAGAAAAAATAGAAGGTCAACCGTTTTCAGTCCTAGAACTCACTGAACGTCACAATGGGTATCAAGGCTTTTCGCCTCCACAGGCAAACCGCCTGATGCAATCAACGGTTCAATAACTTTCTGAGTATGCGGCCTCGCGTGTTCACCTATGGCTTTTGGGGAAGAAAAAAGATCGACTCAAAACAATCCGGGAGCGGACACAACTTGTAAAGAAGATGCCTTCTAACCCATCGACGCAGTGGATCCCAGAAAGCGGCCCCTGATCTCGAACGTTAGAGGTAAATATAACCGAATACCCCAGAGTGTTATATTTTCAGCCTGCAAGGATTTCATCAACAAAGGTCCGGGTCTTCACGATCCAAATACCCGTATACTCCCAAAGGATTGCAAGGGGTTACAAAATAGGATAAGCTGATAATTATCAGTAAATTATCTGTCGAAAGGAGCTGCCATGTTTACAATAGATTCAATTCGGCCTGTTTCTGATTTTAGCCGTAAGCCTGCCGAGCATATTAAACGGCTCAAAAAGACAGGCCGACCTGAAGTGTTAACCGTAAATGGCAAAGCCGAAGTTGTCATTCAAGATGCCAAATCTTACGAAGCAATGGCGAGCCTATTACACTCGCTCAAACAAATCGCCCAATCTAAAAAAGAACATGATATGGGCAAAGGCATTTCTGTCAATAAAGGTTTCTCTAGACTCAGCAAAAAACTAGCGGCTCAATATCCCAATGCGGGTTATTAACGTTCATATTTCTCCAACTGTTGAGGCTGAGATTGAGCATTATGTTCATGAAATCTCCAAAGATTCCATCAATCATGCTCTTAAATGGTATGGTGAAATTATGGACAAAATTTCTACTCTGAATAAATCCCCTGCCCGTTGCCCTTATGCAGATGAAATGGCATTTCATGATTATGAAATCAGAAATTTACTATTCGGCAATTATAGAATTCTGTTCCACATCGAGGGCCGAACCGTTCAGGTTTTGCACATTAAACACGGCAAAATGAAACGCAGACCGCTTGAGTAATGGGTTATCCCGCCTTTATTGTGGCTACCTCTCCTACTAATAAGCTTTCCTATGTAACAGATTACCCTAATTCGGTTACATGGCCAACAATAAGTGTCGGATTTCTTGTTGTTGTGATAATGAAGCGAGCACTCCGGTGCCCCGGCAATTGTGAATGTTAGAACGTCGGAGCTGAGGAGACAGAGAGCGCGATGCCTAGAATCTTTCTCGCGCTCAGCTTGTTGGACAAGCTACTCGCGAGACTCCTTTTCCAGTGGCCTCGCGTTGCCCACTATACTAACTTATTAAATTTCAGTGTCCTTCAAAACGCTTCATAGACATAAGCACGCAAGATCTTGAAGTATGGAAACCGAGAAACAAAGTTTTCTCAGGTTGGTTGTAAAGTTCGTTTAACAGGAAAAAGGGGTATTCTTCTTTTTGAGCTACCTGTCCTTTGTATTAAAGTGATATATCTAAACTTGACCCTATGATTAATAGGTACTTCGGCGGAGTAGGCGATGGCTTTTTCACTAGGATCTTTGGAGTTCAGGAAGTTTGAGGGGGAAATCCATGAAAAAGAAGAATGACCCCTTTTGCATGAAAAAGAAGAATGACCCCTTTTGTTATGTCTATGCGGAAACGCTGCACTATGAAGATTGGTATGCCAAAGTGTATCGGGCCATAGGGTATCCAGCCTTGTTTGTCGACCAAGCCTATGAAGATGAGCGTGGGAAACCCAGTATCATCCCAGGGTGGGTCAATACGTTTGGAGATCGAACTCTTCACCACATCGCGATACTCGTTCATGATATTGAGCAAGCGATAGAGGCATCTCAAAAGCGAGGCATTGAGTTTGCGGGAGCCGTGATTGGTGAGCGGGGAGAGGATCTGCGGCAAATCTTTACGGTTCCTGAAA
>BQIX01000124.1 GCA_021604145.1 Nitrospirales bacterium | reverse complement strand
CTTTGATTCACCATGACGACTGCAAAAATGACGAGAGCACAGGGCGCAGACCATAAAACTCATCCGCACAAACCCCGCATCTCCACACACATAACAGTTCTTTTCTCGCTTTGCCTTTGGCATCTCTCTCTCCTTTATAATGGTCGTGTCCCCCAGACTTGCTCGCTCATCAGCCAAAATCCTTTGACGTCAATAGGTTGCGTGGAAGTTGGAAAGGGCATGTATCTCGTCAAGACGTACATATCTGATGTTCATCAATCACTGGCTCGTCAGACTACAGCATGCTACGACGATATAGCAAACAAGCTCCAGTTCATAGTATGGTTGACTGATCACCCGATATTAATCGCACTTTTTGTATTTTTAATACCTCACCATGTCTATACAATGGTATCCCGGTCACATGACCGTCGCACGTCGAGAAACAACTAAGACAATGGCAGCAAGCGATGTTGTCGTTGAAGTTCTGGATGCACGCATGCCAAAGGCCAGCAGCAATCCAATCATCACCGAATTACGGCTTGCTTGCCAACGTCCATGCTTAAAGGTACTGAATAAAGCTGACCTGGCTGACCCAACTGTCACACAAGCCTGGCTGAAGCAGTTTAAACAAGAACCGGGAGTTGCGACGGTTGCCATTTCTTGCACACATTCAGGACAAGTAGCCAAGATTCCAAAATTGAGTCAGCCGCTTGCTCCACATCGCAACAGCCCGACAAAACCCTTACGCATGTTCATTACAGGAATTCCCAATGTGGGGAAATCTACCCTCATGAACATGCTACTCAAACGCCGGCTCGCAAAGGTTGGCGATCAGCCAGCGGTGACCAAAGTTCAACAACGACATACGCTTAATCGCAACATGACGATTATTGATTCACCAGGACTGTTATGGCCGAAAATCGAAGACCCGAATGTGGGATTGTTGCTTGCCACAATCTATGCGATTAGCGACAAGGTTGTCGTTGACGAAGAGATTGCGGAGTTCCTCGCAGCCATTCTACTTACACGCTATCCAGCGTTGCTCACCACTCGCTACGGGTTTGCCACGGAAGAACTAGAGGCTGCAGACGTGCTTGACGCCATCGCCCTCAAGCGCGGGTGCTTGCGGAAAGGAAAGGGAGGCGAATTAGATAGAGAAAAAGCCTCGAGAATTCTCCTCAATGATTACCGTCAAGGTACATTGGGTCGAACAAGCCTTGAAACTCCATGTGTATAAAAACCCACCTTAATTATTCAGCACGGATTCAGAACCACCACCAATCAACACAAGCAGCATGCCAACGGCCACAGCCTGCACAATCCACCCTATCACACACACACCAATCGCGCGATAGGTGCTTTGATAATCCAAGGCTTGACGAACAGCAATGACCATTGCCACCAACATCCATCCGCTCGCGATGAAATTCACCAGCGTACCCATGCCTGGTAGAATTGCCAGCACGCGAATACAGCCAGGGGCGCTTGAAAAGCCGACAGTCCGTAGGAGTTCGCCATGATTAGCCTGAGTTTGGGGTTCGGGTAACAATTTTGTCCCAATGATATATGTTAAAAACGCCCAAACATACCAACCGACTAATGATCCGACCGTACCGACCACAAGCCCCATCAGACCGCCTTGCTGCATAAACCCAATTCCACCAGCTAAGCTGGAGAGGACGACAACACCCATGGCTTGCCCCATAGCACTCTTGTCGGCTTCCACCTCTTCATAAAGATGCACGTCAAGCTTCGCGGCACGTATCATTCGATCAACGAACGGAGTCATGATGATCCCTCTCCTTCATTCGCAATCATTTTTTCAAGAACACCACCTGATGAGTCAACGGCTAACGTCAGTATCCCCGTCCGCTGCCACCGGGTCCCATGCGGTCAAATGGAAGTGCCTCATATCGCTTTTTCAAGTCTATGTTCTCACTGAGATAGTTCTGTACGGCCACATTATCTGAAAAGATCTCTGGACTGCGCTGGCGATATTCTTCCACTGTCAGGTCATGCCTGGCCAAGAGAGTACTGAGTTTTTCATTAATATCCGCACCGATTTCCTTCATCTTCTCAGGTGACGGCCGCTCCCCTCCCCCGTAACCTTGCCCTCCAGAAAAATAGCTCGTCATCATCTCGCCAATTTCAATTCGAGCCTTGACGAACTTCCCAACGTCATCTGGCTCTACTCCTAGACCCGTTCCCACAAACAACAACATCCCCAAACAGATTCCTAAACTCACGCGAGTCATAGTCATACGTTCCTCTTTAGTAAGTGGTTAATTCATGTGGTGAATCCTCGCGATTCCAGCATAACATCTCTGCTACGCTGGATGCAGGTCATGTTCAATTAAAGTCACATTTTCGTTGACACTAAGAAAAAATAGCGTTCGCACACGCAAGATTTTCTCCTACCCCTCCAAATATGGTTCAACTCATGGAAAAAGGAAAACCGTGGCGAAAGAAAATATAGGATGAGAATATTCATCCATTGTATTCAAGACACAAGAACTGGCGCTTTGTCATCTAACGCATCACGCCTTCAGCGAGAGAATCAGACTTAGAGCTTTACGACCAGGTAGATACTGACGAGTAAACTCATGATAAGGCCATATACTGCTATGTTTGCTCCAATAATGGAAATCACTCAGTCTCACCAATATCAGTTTAAGACGTGAAATCTCAGAAGTTAAATAAAATGACCGGCGTATAGAAAAACCTTTTACCCATTGCCTTTCTCGAAGAATTGGCCATTGAAAGCAGGAATGAATGGGGGTACAGCTAACAACGAGTATTCTCTTTTTGTAGGATTAAGGACTTTGTATCTACGATAAGATGTTTGTCCGTTCTAATGCGTTACGACAGAATGCCTATTATGTATCATTTTCAATAGTTCTTTTGTGGCATACCTGATCGCGTCATGACCTGGCACTATAAGCGAACATCAGGAATTCACCTTGCTTATAGGAGCATGCTTATCATGGAATCATATGATCTTGCTTTCACCATTGCTTCATGCCTCGTCTTTGGTTGGATTTGGAATACCACCGTTCAACACTCTAGATAATACAAACGTGATATTTTCTGAATGGCTAAAAAACCATATCTAATCCAATGGGGAATTCACTCCCTATCTTCGTTGATTACTCTTGATCGTATATTCATTAAAACTCTATGAATGAGGTCAAAATATTAAATAAATAGGCTTTGGTGTCGTCATTCACGGTAGCGGGAAAAATACTGAAACCGGTACCAACTGAAGTGGATACTTGGTGAATAGAACGCGATGTGGATTGAGAATCAAAAGAGTTGAGAAAAGTAGATACTCACAGAGTCCGATCGTTCACTAACCGAAATTGGTCAAGGAGCCATTGGCCTTGAGCATTTTTGATCAGCCGATATTCTTCTCGACGATTGTGTTTCCCCCAAATGCTGGTGCTTGTGGCGTTAAAGATCACGAGTGCGGTGTCTCCATTGGTCCACCCTGATTGAACCTGACCCGTCTGATAGCGGAACCGCAACTTCGACCAAAGACCACGTATATCTTCCACCCAATCATCTGGTGCACGGCCATCACGAAAGTGCTTTGTCGTAAGAGCCACAGCTAAGGTTGGGGCATGTGGGAAAGTTTTTGCCCACCCTTTCACAACCTCACCTGGCACGACAACCTCTTGAAACTCTTGACGATTAGGTGAATTACTATACACGGCCCAGAATAGATAAACACCCATCGTTAGCGTCAATACGACACAAACAATCAATTGACCGAGCGGGCTATGCCGGAGTGAATTCACAATTCTGGCAATGCATAGAAGAGGTTAGTACATCAAAACGTGTGACATCAGGACTACTATGACATGGAGAAAGAGTGTCACGCTATGACTCAAAAGGAGGGATAGAGGGTAGGAATGGTGTGTCTTACTCGTGTAACTGTTCAATGAAAGTCTTAAGCGCTTGGACCTCGGATTCAAGTTCGGAAATTTTAAACAAGAGGTCTTGTTGGTTCATCATCGCTGCCTTCAACACGCATTCCTTAACAACTAACTGATTTTTCTCCTGATACTCAATTGAAGCTATTTCCAGTCGATGTTCGGCATCCAGTTGAGCTTGGACTTGAAGCGGTATATCAGATTGGGCATGCGCGCATCGTTGAGCACGACTTCCTGAAAAAATTGCGCCAGGACGACACTCAACCAGTTGTGCATAGGCGAGTCTCGTCTTGCCTTGAGCGATCTGAAACGCTCGTTGACGCTCGACAAGAACTTGCTCGGCTTTCCAGGCTTTTTCCTTCACTGCTTCACAGACAGCAGTTAAAGATTCAGCAAAAGCTACATTCCATCCCACACCGCAAGCAAAAATCGCGACGACATATACCATTACCTTCATTGTTGACTATCCTCTGACTACCTAAATCATTGCGTAGGAGCAAATGGGCTTATTATTGAGGTTGACTCTCTAAACCATAACTTTTTACTCAGTTTCACAGCTACTTCGTCCATACCAATTATATATTTATATAGTACGCAGGTTCATTGCCATACCTAATTGGTAATTCTAACTAAATGGTTCATATGTGTGATCTTAACACTTTTCACTTCGCTGCAACAATCAATTCATTTCAACACGAATGCCCTATTCGCTTGACGAGAATCAGGAGAATGCTTCAAACATTACCGGTAATACCGTTGCCCTAATGCTAATACACTGTAACGGTACACCCGTGCTTCTCTCTATAGAAATTTGACAGTCGTAAAAACGCGAAGAAGGCCTCGCGAGTGAGATGAACTCGCGAGGCCCTCTTCCATCCTTAAAACACATCATCGGCTTCTCAATATGAGACAGCCCTAGAAATGCAAGTTCAGTCCAATTGTCACCATATGTCCATCGTCTTCAAAGTCTTTATTTGAAAAATTGACATCTTGGGCCTTCACATCTTCCACCCAGACATAACGGTACGTTCCATCGACGGACCAACGTTCGCTCAGCATGAGTTGCACACCGCCCCCTGCATGTAAACCAAAGCGATGATCAGTATCATCGTCTGTCGGACTGTCTACGTCAGTGTAATACCAACCTGCACCACCTAAGACAAAAGGACTAAACCGCTTGCCTGGGAGTAAATAGAACAGAGCTGATGCCTGAACAGGAATCGTCACGACATCGTTGTTCCCAAAATCATTATCACGGTAATCGACTAACCCCTCAATGGCGAGCGTGGGAAGAATGTGCGCGCGCACATGTCCACCGCCGTACCATTCATCACCAGCATCTAACGGGTCATAGTATGTGGCATGACCACCAATTGACAGAAAACCTTTATCGACGTCATCTAACAGCCATGCCGATGCAGGCTGAGGGAGCGAAAAGAGAACGACAGCCATTGTCACAACGGGCAGAACTTTAGATAACAATATTGAAGACTTCTCTCTCCATCCGTTTGAACGACTGCGGATTGCGTCACACATCATGGCACTCTCCTTGTAATAATGGTTATGAAATTGTGAAAAATGAATATCGAGTCTCCGATATTCACTGATTGCATCATAGGAATGTCACATTGCTAATCTGGTCCAATGTTCCTTCTCGTTAAGCCTATTGAAAACCAATACCCAACCCAAACTACAGAGTGACGCTCCTAAACAACTCATCAGAGTCTTTTCATACCATATTGTTTATAGGCCCTCTAGTAGACAAATTTCCTTACCGCATTACCATGTTGTATCAGGGCAGCTCTAATTCATATCGATACTGAAGAAAAGGAAGATAGCAAATGGGTATATCTACGTATAATTAAACAATCAAAAACTAAGAACACGGACAAGGATTACATTCCAACGCCTGTTTGACAGATAAAAGTAAGGTTTCTCGATCATAAGGTTTTTGAAGTACCGCGTAGGCCCCAGCTTTCATAGCTTCATCATAGACAGACCTATCAAGCGAACACGAAATCATGATCATCGGTGCCTGTTCATCACAGGTATCTGTCGATATTTCTTTCATCAGCGCCAATCCATTCATGAGAGGCATATGATAATCCGTGATGATCAAATCAAACTCATGCTCATGGAGCAAATTCAAAGCCATGTGTCCGTGTTCCGCTTCCTGACACTTATACCCTTGAAACTCCAAAAGCATAAGAAGGGAAAGCCGAATATCAGGATCATCTTCTACGATGAGAATATGAGGCGCTGAGGTTTCAGGCAATCTGTTCATATCCATTACAACCTTTTCCCCTTTGACCTTCGATAAATTTGAGTCATACCGACTAGCTTACCTATACTATAAGTCCGAATAATCAAGAATCTAGTAGACATCCCTTCGTTCAGAAATGTGAAAATGTCCGACTCGAGAATCGAAGAGAGCTTATCTACGATGTATTCTTTTCAATCACTGCTGCCATCGTGCCGGTGAGTCGAGAGTTATCAACCACACCCAAGATAAAGCTATTCAATCCAGTCAACTGAGCAACGGGAGGGAGGAGCAGGCGATAGCTTCTTAAAAAGGAATTGAGGCCAGGTGTCTAAGATAGTACATTCAATGATTGGCAAAGAATGACTTGGATATTGAAACGTGTCGTCAAGACCAGATAACTGAGTCGAGGTAAAGTACGCTGTTTTCAGGATCAACGGCCAGGCATATTGACAGACTGTCTTCACATACCTAAGTAGCTTTTCAACCAATCCCACTCAAATTTCTCTGGATGTTCGACATAATCATGAGGATTATCGACAACATGTTGCAGGTAGGTATCTTTGAGTTTCCACACAAGTTCGGATTCTTCTTGTTCATGCGAGACCACATCAAATGTTCCAGCGTTCAAGCGAATGGTAAAATAATCAACCGGGTTCGATGCATCTTCGCTATGCACTTCTACACTAATCAGTTTGTCTCCTAAGATTTTTTCTCCAAGTTCCAATATTTGTTTATAGACGATTTCGTCTTTATGCTTTGTGAGGCCGACATTAAATGTATTGATATACTGCAAAAACAATGATTTGGTATCATTTTTCGTCATGTGCGCCGTCCTTCCTTGATGTCGAGTCTTTGTACTCGTTTTCTAAACCGAATAGTGATCTCGGGCTGATTACCAAAGCAAATTTCAGCATTGGGTCCTATTCTGCAAAAAAATTGATTACCTCGATACTAACAAATTACTTGACCTTGTTCAGGAGGGAGCACACAATGGGCGACGAATTCCACTTCTTTACCTGTTAGGCTCCAGCGTCGGAGCATGAGTTGCCCCTAGGTCCTCCCTTTCACAAAACCGACAATGGCAAAGATGAGAAATACCACGAACAGGATCCATGCGATTTGGGAGGCCGTGCCTGCCACTCCTGAAAGCCCTAAAACACCAGCAATAATGGCAATGACCAAAAATGTAATAGCCCAATTTAACATGACAATCTCCTTAAGAAAGATAAAAATTGATGATCGAACATACTATGATTTCTCACAATTTGGGCCTGAGGAACCCGCCGGATACGATTGAAGTTTCACTTGGCCTTTCTCCCAAGCTTTGACAATAGGATCGACGATTCGCCACATCTCTTCGACTTCATCATCTCGAATAAAAAGAGTTGGGTCTCCTGCGAAAGCATCAAGTAGGAGATGCCCATATGCTGGAATTAATTCTTTGGCAAATGCCGCATTCAGTTCAAACTCTTTTAGGTCAAAAGGTTCACCTGATCCATTTAGGTTAACAGAAATTCCAATTTTGTCTGGATTAAACTGCAAGCGCAAAACATTCGGCGGCACGGATGTCTTTGCGCCAAATACTTGGTAGGGAACGTTCCGAAAATGGACCGCGACTTCAAACTTGTCCTGAGCCAACGCTTTACCCGATCGTAACGTAAACGGCACTCCTCCCCATCGCCAGTTGTCAATAGACAAGGTCACCTGGGCAAAGGTTTCGGTCTTGCGCGTAGGGTCGACCCCTTCTTCATCCTTGTATGCTGGGATGGCCTTATTGTCTATGGTACCTGCCTCATATCTCGCTCGCACGGTACATCGTTTAACCTCAGAAGGACTCATTTGTCTAATGGCACGCAAGAGAATGACCTTTTGATCGTGAAAGTCACGTTCTTGAAAAGACAGAGGCGCTTCCATGCCGATCAAACACAAGATCTGGAGCAAGTGATTTTGAAGCATATCCTTTAAGGCTCCAGATGAATCATAGTACGATGCCCGACCTTCCAACGCTAACGTCTCATCCCAGATAATTTCGACGTGCTCTATGTGCTGATTGTTCCAACTCGATTCAAACAAACGATTAGCAAAGCGTAAACCCAGAACATTTCTGACAGTTTGTTCCCCAAGAAAATGATCAATACGAAAAATCTGTTGTTCTGAAAACGTCTTCCTTAGTAGACGATTTAAGCTTTGAGCACTCTTTAGATCTTGACCAAAAGGTTTTTCAACCATCACACGACATTTTTCATGGAGATTCAGCTCTCCCAGCGCTTCGATCGTCGAAGAAAATACCGAGGGGGGTAACGCAAGATAAAAAATACATGGATCCTTCAGTGAACCAAGCGCGTGGGAAATTTGCTCGTGATTTCCCGTATCTGAAATTTCCTTATACTGAATTCGCGACATCAGATGTTTAATGCACGTTTTCGTAAACTTCTCAGGGAGACCAGTCAGTTTTTTCCGTACATGATCACGGTAGTCAGACGTCTTCCACTCTTGTCGTGAGAGCGCCAATATGGACAAGTCCTCAGGCGCCCGCTTAGCTTCAAACAATCGAATGATTGCCGGGAAAAGATACCGAGTGGTTAGATCACCCGAAGCACCAAAAATCACAAGTCGAGAAATCATTCTGGAACTCCTTTACCGCCTGCCAGCCTCACCTGGAGTAATCCTATCGACATACAAACTCTGCTGGTCCTTGCTCGTCGTTTGCAATACGAATGACGGAATTACGACACCGCCTCATGGGATGGCTTTGCCGATGCTATGAAACAATGAAAGAATAGAAGGATAACCTATGGAAACAAATACCATTTCCTCGCCATGATTTCATGAGATGTCAGATCAATGTGATTGCTCGTCAATGTCCTCACCACTAAGGAATTTTCCAAATCTCAACGTCAAAAACGTCATAATACTGAGAGTCAGTGCAATTTCTAATCGGTTCCACGCGACCGCTATGCCAATTGCTCCAGTGCTCCAAATACTCGCAGCTGTGGCCGTGCCGGCAACATTTCCTTTTTCCTTCAAGATTGATCCTCCTCCGATGAATCCAATGCCGGTAAG
>BQIX01000123.1 GCA_021604145.1 Nitrospirales bacterium | reverse complement strand
CATTTTCTGTAGCTGGGCTTGCGCTTCTTTAATACGTGTCCGTGCTCGCTCAACGCTGGCATACGCGGCTTGACAGGCTGCAGCACTGGTTTGGGCTGTGCTCTGGACTTTGTCGAGTTCATCCGTCGAAACTAATTCTTTTCGAGAGAGGTCTTGAAACCGTGCATGCTCGCGCTTCGCTCGACTCGCTTCTAAGCATGAGCGTGTCCGATTGGCCTTGCTCACGACCAATTCACGTTGTGCCATTTCAAGGTTTGACGCCTCAGCGGCATTATTGAGCTGGAGTAAAATATCGCCTTTTTGTACGAGATCGCCTTTATCATGCGGAACGGAGACCACGCGTCCCCCAATTTCCGAGGAAAGGTGTGCACGCTGCCGAGCTTTGACGGTTCCAGCGCGGGAGTTGGTGATGGTTTCCTCGACGAGTCCTGTTGTCACTCGTACGACGCTTACGGGGACAGGGTCAGGTGTAAACAGCCAAGCATTGAGGACTAAGACAACAATAACAAGGCCAATCAAGACCAGAAATCCGGAAGCCCATCGTTTCATAATCACGAGTGTATCATATCATTCTGATGCTCGTGTTTCGGGTCATATCAAAAGGTGAATCGAGGGCATGTTACAGATTAGAAGCATGAACAGGAAGTTTTCTAATGCCATCGAGGAGGACTCTCGTGGCAATGCAATCATCTTCGTTGTAGTCGAGAATTCGTTGTCGGATAATCTGATCGCCACTTTCAACCCATCGATGGAACCATTCGATGGAGGCCGCTCCAGAGGGATGCGTATCCCGCCAAAGAAATCCTAAATATTTAGCCAGGGTTTTAATCGAGTAATCTCTGGTTGGCCATTCGGTGGCTTTGAGGACGACATCAAAGTAGAGGTCGATGGCCCGTTCCCTTGAAAAAAGAGTTTCAATGTCGTCGGCTGAACAGACGTCAGGATATTTTGTCTGAAGCTTACGGTACATCGTCCGCTCATATTTGGAATAGTAGTACACCATGGAATGAGCATGTTGCTGCAGATATTCAATGGCTTGGGCAAACGCAGTTTGCTCAGCTTTCGGGGTGGGTTTCTCAGCAAAGAAGGCGACGTACTGCTCGGTGGCGTCATCTTGATGACGGCGCTCAATAAACCCATGCAGATAGGTGTGGTCGCGAAGGGGATCGACTTCAATATCAAAAAATACCTCCGAGTCATGGGCAGGCAAATCGACGGTTTCTCGCAGATAGGGACGAGCCTGCGTTCCGGCAGACACGAGTCGTGCGCGGGCGTGAAGCTTCTGAATCGTCCCAAGACCGATGCCTGGAATAATAGTTTTTTTGCCATGGATCAGACTCTTGAGATCAGATGCCGCAAAGTTTTGAATCGTTGAAAAGTGTGTGTGTAGCGCGTCACGTTTTGAACGACCCAGTTCAGGTAAGAGCGTAAGATCATGATGCTTTTGAAGATTCAGTAAGCAGGCTCGGTACCAGTGGCAGAGCTTACAGATTCCACTGCTATAGGCTGGCAGTGTCTCGTGACTTTGTTCTAGAATGTCTTGGGCACGCTGTCGAAACGTATTGTAGAGCTCCCACCAAGTTTCGGGAGTTCGACGGCCCTGGGGCTGAGAAAATTCATAGCGGATTTCTTTTCCATGAATATCCCAAATAAACGCCCAGCGGCCAGCAGAACAGTTTAAACGTTCGAGAATGTCCGTATACAACCCCAATTGAACCGCATAGGTTTTCTTGGGTTTGCCTTGATCCTCGTCACCCTCTTCTCCTGATCCGGACTTGATATCGCCAGCCACATAACCTTCCCCGTCGTTCCGTAAAAGGTCAGGCTCACCTAAGAGATCATCGACGGATAATCGGCCACTGTAAATGAGTGAGACACGTTGTGCTATCGCCTCTCGAGTGCGCCGTTCTTTTTCATCTCCTCGATAGCGCGAAAGATCAAGGAACGGAGTTTCGAGTTTCTGAATGACTTCTTGTTCAAACAGCGTCCCTTTTTCCCACAAAAGCTGGATGAATGCGTTCGGTTCATCGCGTTGGGTTGTATCGCCAAACGTATCGAGATAGAGGCGATGCTCACAGCTGACGAGGTTGTAGAGCATTGAGGCAGTGATAGCGTATGGCTGCATAGCGAGGTCCTGAGAGTCAGTGTAGCAAAGTAGCTGGGTGTAGAAAGAGTGGGAATAGTTGTTTTGCTTGGCCGTAAGGATTAGAGAACGAAATCTAGGAAATCAACAGGCTGGATTCCCTCATCTACGAGTACTCATTTGTTGAAAACGCTAAGCTCTTAAAGTTGCAGAACACTATGAAGCCGTGGACATCTTTATGAGTTGATACGCCTTTTTGTCTATTTGGAGCCACTTTCTTATCTTGTATAATTAAGATTCTGTCATCTTGTGATTGAAAAATATGGAAAGTCGTGAAATTCCCGGTGGTGTAGGAAAAGCTGAAAATTTCAGCGATAACGAAATATTTAGTCAAGGCATCAGTTAACGGCCGTGCTCGTGGACATTGACTATCATTTATCCACAATGCCCAAGCCTTATAAAGGTAATATCCAACCTATCCCAGTTGGCCCAGTTGTGGTATAAACATGAGTTCTTGACTTTCACAACCCCCCTCTTCGTCACCTCTAGGCTCTCACACATTTTTCTTCACATTTCCCCATCTTTTTGGAGGATTTCATGATTAAGCCGCCTCATGCAACCGAAGGGGGCCAGAACGATATCGTTATACCTCTTATTCTACAAGGTCATCGGTCTCAATTCTCGGAGACGACTCCCATATCTGATCTAAGAAAAACCGGGAGTCACCCTGACCATTGGTACCCGCTTGCACGTGCAAACGATGTCAAGAAGGGCAAGACGCTTGGCGTATCGTTTGCCGGCGATCCCATTGTTTTGGTTCGGACCGAAAGCGGTCAGTTATATGCTCTTGAAGATCGGTGTGCGCATCGACAAGTTCCACTCCATTGTGGTGTCGTGCACGGCGAGCATCTTCAGTGTGGCTACCATTGTTGGACCTATGATCAAAATGGCACCTGTATTGGGGTTCCATACTTAAAGTCTGATCAGCCGCGACCTAAAGGAGTCAGGAGTTATCCTTGTCGTGAGGCCTATGGGCTTGTGTTTGTTTTTCCTGGAGCTTTGGAGAAACTTTCAGAGGTTGTCTTTCCAGAAGTTTCTTTCAACGATGACCCCCATTACAAGACGCGATATCTTGATCGAATGGTGAATTGTCATTACTCGTTTATGCATGAGAACTTGATGGACATGAATCATCAATTTTTACATCGCCGATTGATGGGTGGAATCCGAACGGTATTTTTGGAGCTTCGGGAACGGGCACATGCCGTCGAAGTTGACTATACGTTTTCTCGAGTTAAAGGAACGCAACCGCTTGGAGAGAAACTTATTCTCGGGAGTTCAACCAAATCGGCTGGCGGTTCAAAACAGGATATCATGACCATATGCACGGAGTATCCCTATCAAACTCTCAAGTTTTGGACGGCAGGAAGTACTGAACCTGCTTTAAATTTGTGGAATGTGTATGTGCCTGTTGATTGTGAGCAACGGGTGAATCATACGTTTGGGTTGATGATGATTCGAAAGCCTTCGATCCCAGGACTGATAAATCTTTTGTGGCCGTTTATCGTGTGGTTCACGGATGGGATCTTTGCTCAAGACCGATGGATTGTTGAGGAGGAACAGAAAGCGTTTGATCGTCAAGGTGCCGACTGGAATCAAGAGGTGTTTCCGGTTATTCAACGTTTGCAATCGTTGCTGCGTCGTGAGGGTCTCGCGCTCACATGATGGCTAAGTGAATTTTGCTTTCGTTCTGCCATTTTCATTGTTAAATTATGCGACGGTGTCAAAATGACACTCATGAAAGACTTCACTGATTTTTCCAGAAGTTCTCTACATGAAGGGGAAACTTGGATTGCCCATAACGTAATGGTCTGTGCCGAGAACCCTCGAACATTGCACTTCCACTAAGAATTCCCCTATAAAGATTGCAACGAGTTCATTCTCACGTCTCCATTTTGACGTTTGGGTGTATTTATATTTTTTATAAGACGATTCTATGTAGAGATGGAGGAGTCACGTATGAAACAACTCTCTATGGTTTGGGGATGTGTGATCGCTCTGATATTCAGTGTTGGGTCTATCGGGTATTCACAGGCCACTCCTGACACATATGAAAAAGAAGTGGTGGCGGCTGAACGTGTTGCAGAATTTATTCACACGGTTCTTGAGGCAGATCGCACGATATACACGACTCATGTTGTTCAGCGTATGAAGGAGCATGATGTGGTTGTCGCTGAAGAAGCATGGGAGAAAAAGACAGCTCTTCCGTTACCGGCACAAATGCTGACGCTTTCTGGTATTCGTGTAAAAAGTAAGGGGACAGGCCTTGAATATCGTTTGATCAGTTTATGGCCTATCTACGAAAAGAATCGACCAGCGACATGGTTTGAACGAACGGGACTAGAGGCTGTTGAGGGGGACCCGAGCAAGCCGTTTACGGGGGTTATCAAGAAGGATGGTCGCCGGTATTTTACAGCAATTTATGCTGATATGGCCGTGTCGTCTTCCTGTGTGAATTGTCATAATGCCCATCCCCTCAGTCCCAAGAAGAATTATAAACTGAACGATGTGATGGGTGGTATTGCTATTTCGTTTCCTTTATCAGAATAGAACAAAAAACTTTCATCGTGAAATTTACAAGAGAAGTTGGATGTATCCAGCTTTGAGTAATATAGGCTGGGCTTCGAGTAAAAATTGTTCCTCTGTTCCCTGGGTCAGATTATGGTAAGTTTGCTGAATTTTCTTCTTTAGGACTATTGCTGTTTCAATTCACTTCCAATATTTGAAATCGATCATGGCGCAGAGTGAGCTTGAGCACCATCATCGGCAGGTCAATAGGCTTTCACGGTCTTCTTCACATGAATGAGCCCTTTCATCGCGCTCCGTTCTGAAACCTACTATCCCCAAGGCTAGCTCGCCTTGAACGTAGTTGGACTTGCTATAGCCTTTCTGTTGTTTTGGCTGCTCCAATTTCGTGCCAATTCTTGTGCCTGCGCAATTTGTTCAAACGTCATATCAGACGAGAGTCTGGCCAATTGAGCAATTGCCTCTTCGTGACCTTGCGCGGCGCAAAGATTCAGCCACATATGTGCGTGGACGTAATCTTCTCGCATAGCATAGAGATTTCCAAGCTTGAACTGTGCTTCCGAGTGTCCTTGGTTCGCTGAATGCGTGTACCATTTCATGGCTTGTCTGTAATCTTGCGGAACCCCTTTTCCTTCCTCATGCATGAGGCCCAGGTGAAATTGTGCGAGAGGGTTTTTCTGTGTGGCGGCAAGGGTATACCAACGGCCGGCTTCGTTAAAATCTTGTGGCACACCAATTCCTTTTTCATACATTTTCCCGAGCTGGAATTGCGCTAGGGAATCATTCTGGTCTGCGGCTAAGCGATACCAACGGGCACCTTCCGCATGATTCTCCTGCATTCCTTGGCCTTGCATACACATTTTCGCCATTCGGATTTGAGCGGACGGATTTCCCTGTTCAGCCGCCATGCGGTACCACAGGCTGGCTTCTTGGTCGTCACGCGACACGCCGAGACCTCGCTCAAACATTTCGCCCAAACGGAGTTGCGCTTGAGTACTCCGACGGTCAGCCGCCATGCGATACCAGCGGAGGGCTTCTGAGTAATCCTGTGGAATTCCTCGGCCTCGTTCAAACATTTCGCCCAAACGAAGTTGCGCCTGCGCATCGCCTTGGTTGCCCGCCATGCGGTACCAGAGGCTGGCTTCTTGATAATCCTGCGGTACGCCGTGTCCTTGTTCGAACATTTCCCCCAAACGGAGTTGCGCCTGCGCATCGCCTTGGTTGGCCGCCATGTGGTACCAGTGGCTGGCTTCTTGATAATTCGGTGGGACTCCATTGCTCTGATCATATAAACGGCCAAGCCGTAATTGAGCTAAGGCATCGCCTTGGCTGGCGGCGAGGCGATACCAGCGACTGGCCTCGTCATGATCTTGAGACACACCATGGCCCATCATGTACATTTCGCCCAAGCGCAGTTGCGCGGTGAGATTTCCCTGATCCGCAGCTTGCTGATACCAATAGCTGGCTTTTTCATAGTCTTGTGGAACATCGTGACCGATGACATACAACTCTCCTAACTGCACTTGTGCCTCAATATCCCCATTATCAGTTGCCAGGGCATGGAGGCGTTGTTCTTGTATCGATGTGAATTGTGGTTGTTCTTGATCACGATCCACGACATCTAAATAGGCGCACCCCTGGAGTGAAAGTATGATGCCCGCGCTAATCCATACTTTGTTCATGGAAGCGTATCGTGTTAACAGCCAACCGTTTATGAGGATGAATGAATTGAACATATGAATACTCCTTATAAAATAAGGTCTTGATAATCTCATAAGAAAGAGCGATATCGGCGAATGGCGTATGACGCTGACTCTCTCGACCCATGAGATATTGTATGAAAAGAGTAGTTTTGGAATAGACTAATGATATGAAATCGACCATGGCATGTGTTGTTTTATCCTGATGTCAATGGTAGATGGTCATTGGAAACGTCTGTCGTGAAAGCGTCGAGGGGGGCTCGTTCACTCCTTCAAGTATTTTGCACGTAAGTTCCTGACAAACTGACGGAAAATGGGCTTAACGCTAGTATACTCTGACGACAAAGTCAATTTACGCGTCATCATGAAATGGGAACCCATTTGACTCATGTCTGTAAATAAGAACGAAGCCTTCGCTTTAAGACGCCAGAGATGGTCTCGACTTTAAAGACGATTAAATGACTAGTGTATTTCTAAAAATTGTAAAAAGTGAATTGAGGTTGGGTGGTGAGGAGTTGTTGCGTGGAAAAGTCTCGTCGTGACGAGTCTGACGGGCGCTTCAAGATAGGTGATTGATTTATGGCAAAACGCTGCGGCATTCCTGTTTCGTCGATGTATGGATCCGATTCAATAATGGGTTGAAGATGCCGGTAATTGCTCTCATCAGTTCTTCATCTTCATAGGGTTTTTCAAGAATGGCCAATGCTCCAGCTCGCAAGGCAGCATCACGCAAATCGTTCGAAAGTTGTCCGGTCACAAAAATAACCGGCATTCGTTGAGTTTCCGGTCTTTCAGCTAAGCATTGGAGTAATTCTAAGCCTGTCATGACGGGCATGTTATGATCGGTGATGACAAGGTCGAAGTCCTTGCTCCGGATAGCACTCAGGGCTTCTGCTCCATTTCCAGCTTCATGACAATGATACCCCAGCATCTCCAGTCTTACCCGGAGTACGTGCCGCCCACTTTCATAATCATCCACTATCAGAATTTGTTGCATATGACCACGTTTTACCTCCTCTAATGATTCTAGACATTCAAGCATGTTCAAAATTATTCACCGCAGCCTTTCTCGGCATAAAAACCGTGGAACATTTTTGTATAAGACGTTCAGGGTCGATTGGCTTCAGCAGATAGTCTCGAGCGCCTCGTTCCATGGCTTGAATCAGGCTATCCTTGTTGAATTCAGCCGTCATCATGATGACTGGGATTTGTGAATGTTGATCCTGAAGATGTTTAAGCATCGTCAGTCCATCCATCATAGGCATTTGGACGTCGAGTAAGATTCCGTCCACGGCCATGGTTTCAAGTAGAGTCAGACCTTCAACGCCGTTGTTGGCTGTTGTCGCGTGATATCCCAGAAAGTTCAGCCGATCTTTCAACATCAACGCGATGTCCTGGTCGTCGTCGAGAACTAAAATGTGTGTAGGCATGTTAGAGCCTTTAACGAATGAGAGTCTTAATTGATTAATACAATAGTCTACTGGGCAGGGACATAAGGGTGCTATTCGTAACAAGGTTGTATTTTATAAAGATGGTATAAAGATTCTAAGAGGTAGCCTTCGCTCATTCTGAGGAAATCGTAGGTCTGTCCACCGAATGAGTGGTGTTCTGCTTAGTCATCCCTTTCAACAGGGATTGATTTAAGGACGTCGGGGTATTAGTGGACGGTGAGCGGAATGATCAGGGAGTCGTTGGGCATGAAGGAACGAAGAGTCTTTGCTGTTTGCAACAAGGTAACTTATGGTTGCTGTTCTTGGGTATCGTGAGTGAAGCGATAGCCAACACCGGGATCTGTCAAAATATACTGGGGTCGTGATGTATTACGTTCAATTTTTTTTCTGAGCTGTCCAATAAACACTCGAAGGTATTGGGCTTGGTCCGCATAGGCTTCTCCCCAAATAGCGGTGAGGAGCGTTCGGTGTGTCAGAACTTTCCCTGTGAATTGAATCATATATTTCAGTAGATCATACTCTGTCGGAGTGAGTTTGATTGGTTCGTCATCCAACCGTACTTCACGTCGCTCAAAGTTAATCGTGAGTGCTCCACTTTTGAATATCGGTTCGGTACCAGGGACCATGATTGTTCGGCGAAGGGCCGATCTGACCCTTGCGGTTAATTCTTCCATGCCAAAAGGTTTGGTGACATAATCGTCAGCTCCAGTCTCAAGAGCTTCAACCTTTTTTTGTTCGTTGCCAATGGCTGAGAGAACAATAATAGGGACCGGAGATTGCACTCGTACCCGGCGGGTGAGTTCAATCCCGTTAATTGTTGGCAGAATGAGGTCGATAATGACGACATCCGGCTGTCGTTGGGCGATAGCCTCTAATGCTTCTTCTCCAGACGCAGCCGTGGTGACGACGTAGCCCTTATTCTCCAAATTGACTTGCAACGAACGCCGGATTTGTGGCTCATCATCTACCACAAGGATTCGTGCACCTTGACTCATAATTCACCTTGATTTTTTTGCCGTCCTTCAAGGGTAAAGCTGACCATGGCTTCAGTTAAGGGGACCGTAAAAATCATCGTGACTTCTGTTCCCGTTGAGGTGGCCCAAATCCGCCCCCTGTGGGCCTCGATGATCCCTTTGCAAATAGCTAAGCCCAGTCCTGTGCCTCTAACGGGTTGGGGGTGTGTGTACGATGTTTGCCGACGATAAAAACGTTCAAAGATACGCTCGACATCTTGAGGGAGTAGAGGGTCTCCTGTGTTGGAGACTTTGACTTCGATATGTTGTTCTTCCATGCAGACATCAATTTGAATCGACGAGTTTGGTGTTGAATATTTGATGGCATTGTCGAGTAAATTGATGAGGACCTGTTGTATTTCCACTGCATCGACAAACACTGGTGGGAGATTGTCAGGAATAGAGACTTCGATGTTCCGGACTTCTAATGTCGATTCGATTCGACGGATCGCGCCTTC
>BQIX01000122.1 GCA_021604145.1 Nitrospirales bacterium | reverse complement strand
TTCACGATCTCAGACCTCGACAAGGTTAGAGGGGTAAGATCCTCAGAGTTCAACTTCTCATAGAGTTGGAAACTCGTCTTTCCTGTGACGCGAATGAGCGGTTTGCCGCCGACTGCTAAAAATTCTATCGCATTTGCATCCGAGAGATTCTGTAGGGACGTACTGGTGAACTCTGAAGCCAATGCTTCAGTTGTGATTCCCTGAAAGCCTTCGACTTGAGGTAAAGTCGGTATGGGGGTAGAAAAGATGCGCCCATGATCCATCGATAACCATCCACTGACAATCCACGTGAAGACAAACCCGCCAGCAAAGAGTCCCAATAGATGATGACCACGTAACCATCCGTGAAAAAGGCTGAAGCCCTGTTCATTTGTGGCCTTTTTCATTTGACATAAGCGCCACACACCAAGCCACAACCCCGCCATTGTCGTCAGCACACCGAAAAGAGCCATCCACCACACCACTTGATCCCAAAGCGCCCAATGACGGCGTAAGATCGTGGGATAGATCCAGTGAAGCACCGCTCCGATATAATTCCACGCTCGCTCAGGTTGTTGCGTTTGCTGTAAGACTTCACCTGTCCTGGCAGAAACATACAGGACCGTGCTGTGCCGATCTGGAAAGACAACACGGTAAAACGGTCGATAGGGGTCAAACTGCTGATGAACAATCCATTGATCATACTCAAGAGGACCTTCGATATTCATCGCTGATTGGCCATAAAATGCCGTGGCAATTCGACCGGCGACTCCCTCTGTGATGAGAGGAAGTTTCATCCCGCTTTCGGCATTAATAGGAATGACCGAGCCTGCATGCGAATGAACAAGATAGGTTGGCATTCCGTCCCTATCGATCATTCGCAAACGCGTGGGAGTGGAAACACCGGATGCCTGGAGTGCTTTACCAGGAGACTGTGAAATACGAGAGATATCGATAACCGCACGGTGCGCTTGACGTTCGGTTGACGATAACGAAGGAAAGGGATGATACATCAAGACCGCTCCACTGAAAAACCAAGCAGCAAACATCAGGCAGAGCACTATGCCTATCCAGCGATGCAATACACGAATCACAAACATGAACACGACGTTTTGAAAAAATTAAAAGTCAATTTGGGCATTCAATTCATAGGATCGAGGAGAGCCCAACAGAACCTGATCAGGATAAAAGGTATCCCCCCAGTAGGCATAGACGGTATCAAACACATTGCTCACTCTTGCCAAAATCTGTACCGGTCCGTTGTGATAGGCCACATGAAGATCGACAAGTTTATAACTCGTGAGGGTCACAGTATTCGCATTATCGTTAAATCGATCACTGACATAACGAAACCGTCCGCCGAGCTCAACCGGAAGACCAGCCACATTGCGATACCGTGTCCACGCATTCGTGACCCACTTCGGCACGTTCGGCGGACGATTTCCTGAATTGCTGCCGAAAGATTCAAACTCCGCTACGGTATAGGCCGTATTGGCCCCCACGCTCCATTGGTGGGTTGGGCGTACAATTCCTTCGAGTTCAAACCCGCTCGATTGCTGCTTACCAACATTATCAACCTGCCCCCCACTCCCGATTGCCACCAGAATATTGTCCCGTTCAATATAGTAGCCGGCCAATAATACTTCTGCCCGTCCATCGAAGAATTGAGATTTTATCCCAACTTCCCATTGATTCACGTTGGTCAAATCAAAGTCTTGATTGCCATTGACGATGAAAATATTCGATCCAACTGGATCCGCACCTGACGTCCATTGACCGTAGGTCACAATCGACGGGGTGAAGTCATACACAACTCCCAGGCGCCAACTCAATGGTCGAAAATTCCGTTCAAATGCATTCGCGGCATTCACACTTCCATCCAAATTAAAACTGTTCCGGTTCAGTCGAATGAAATCCTGGCGTAGGGCTGCGACAACTCGTAAATCAGAAGTCAATTCGAGAGTATCTTCGATATATACGGCAACCGTTGTGATTTTTGTTGGGTTCAGAAATGATTGTCCGAAGCCTGCAAACTGTCCAGGATTTGGGTCAAACGGATCGACACTATCAACATTTCCAAAAAATCGGCTTCTTCGTGTAAAGTCCACATAACTAACGTCCACGCCAACCAATGCCGTATGCGGTACTCCGGCTACCGTATTGGTTAAGGTCGCATTCGTGCGGTTGCCAACGGTCATTTGCTCTTGAGACACAAAAAACCGATCACGATCAATCAGATTCGTTCCCGCATTGAACGTGTAGGTTTCCGCATTACGCCACTCACGATCTGCGGAAAAATAGTAAAACATATTGCGCAACGAGAATGAAGGATTCAACGTCCACTTCACATCAAGATTCGTAAAATATTGCTGTGAAGCCACCTTCTCATTCGAGATATTATAGTTCTGAAATCGTGTTCGCTTGTCGAGCGTTCGACCATCTGTCGCCTTGACGACACCCTCAAGGGGATTGGTCCCGAATGTACCTGAGACCAGCGGTGTGCCCCAGTAATTTGGCAGAGAGTCCTCTAAGTAATCAAAGCCAAGGGTGATCTCTAATTCTTCAAGCGGCTTCCAGAGGAGTGACCCTGTACCATTCAATGATCGCGAATCGGCATCTTCCACATATCCATCTGAAGAAGTCTGGCTGAAATCCGCTCGATACCAGACGGTGTCACTCAATGAGCCGGCTGTTCCGATTCCCAGTTTAATGGAGTTGTAACGGCCATAGGCGGTCAACATTTCCCACGAACGTTCTTCTTGTCTACGCGGACGCTTCGTAATCATATTCAATGTTCCAGCAATGGCGCCTTGTCCATGCAAGACAGAGGCGGGACCTTTCAACAGTTCAATCCGGTCCAGATTAAACCCATTCTGTGGTCGACCGACCATCGAGGCCGGGCCAAGCCAAATCCCATCACGTAACACCGTGATTTGATTGACCGTGAATCCTCTCATTGAAAAACTAAACGGTTGACCAGGGGGATCACCCCAGATGACTCCGGGAACTGTCTCAACGGCATCGGCCAACGATGGATAGCCCTTCTGTTTTAACTCCACATTATCAATACTATGAACAGACGCCGGCGTCTGGAATGGTGTGAGCCCGAGCCGACTACTGGTTGAAGGAGGGCCGGTGAAGCGAAGATCTTGTCCCATCACCACAACTTCATCTAACTGAAGAGGTTGATCCGATTGTTTTTTTTGAGCACTGTCGGGTTGCTCTCCCCAGACGACTGAAGCCATCACGGACAAGACCATAGTAGTAATACAAATTTTAACTGCTCGCTTCATCCATATCCCTTTCCACGAGGATCACTTTTTTCTTCTGGCCAGGTCTTCTGACTTAGGGCCCCCTACTCACCAGACCTTCCCGTCAATATGTGACAGTGGTATTCCATGGCTTTCGTTCCCTTTACAGCTGCGGGACAGTGTTGGACTCTCACCAATCTTCCCTCAACCAGATGGATTATTCTGCTATCATCATTCAGTGGTTGTCATCGTGATGTTCCACTCCTTTCGATGAGATATAACTTTCCTGTTTTGGGGTCGCGAAAAACCTGTCCCATTGACTCGTATCCCTCCCCCATACGTTTAATCCCTGGCGGAACCTGTGGAAGCTCTTGACCTTTCTCAACCACTTGAGGTTGAGTCAGCCGTTCAATCAGTTCTGGGCTGAGAGCCGCAAGGGCGGCAATCAAACCACACGCAAATACGAGCATAATATCAACCAAATTCGCCAGTGGACCTAACGGATCATCTTCCTGTAGATCGAAACGACTTGCTCGCCATGCGGATCGCTTCACAACCATGTCCTCCTCATTCCTCCACGGCGCTGAAGACCTCGTCGTACCAACGTCGGCGAATGCGTCCAAGAACAAAACCAATGATGCCCGTTAATAGTCCCAAGACGGTGGTATCAAAGGCGACGGAAACCGCAGCCGTGAGAATTGAGAGATCCCCCTGTCCTAATCCCGATAGGCCTGGGCCTAGCGGAATCAACGTGCCCATTAATCCCAACATGGGAGACACTCGGGTTAAGATATCGGTTCGTTCGATTCGCCATCGTGCAACCCTTTCGAAATTCCTACGATCACTCGCCGTTGAAATTTCCTTTAACCCCCAGAACCTTTCACCAATCGTAATGCCGATTTCCCAAACCGCTAACATCATCATCAGACCCAACCCGAAAATAATGGGATACAACAGAACCGACACAAAGTCATGCATAACCGTAATGGTGACGCCACTGAACATTAGGTGTTCTCCCGACGCTGAGCACGTCCTGTCCGAATACCAAGATACAGGAGAAGAACAGCGAGACTCAGAAGAATCCAGACATGCGAGACCGCCGCATCGATCACATTCTTAGCCGCTTCCAGTTGAGAGTCATCCGGGTTCGCCGTGACCTCATTCGTCTCAATCTCCGCAATCGCTGCCGGACTCTCTTCTTGTGCAACCTCTGGAATCTGTTCACGGGCTAACACCTCATGCAACCCCTTCAATTGACCGGCGTCGAGACGACTCGCCATCCAGTCGAAGACTGGATGATCTGGTCGAGTATGACCACTTCCTGGCAACCCATGTTGAATGATTAAATCGGTGAGTTGTGCACTCAGTTCGTTCAAGGTTCGTTCATCCGCTTTCCAAAAACCCTTTTGCGCGGCCACAAGCATCACCGCCAGCATATTGGTCTTGACATGCACATTATGACTTTGCTCAAGAAACGAATCGAGGCCGAGGTCATAGCGATCATCCAGGTACACCGACTTCACCTCATCCCACATCGCACTCGAGATGATCTCGGGGTTCGTCACTTGCCAACCCCACAGATACTCAAGAAACTCACTCCCCATTGTGCGAGCGCCGGCATAATCATGCTTCATTAACGCTCCCAACCAGACAGGATTGAGAAATTGCCCACGAAGCTCGGTCATCAGGGCTTCATCCAAATTGACCAACGTGGCATGTTTCGGATCTGCATGCCGGACGATACGCGCCTTCGGCGGAGTCCCTGTCAGGCTTTCGACGGCAAGACTTAATCCGCCCAAATAGTCAAAGGCATCATTATTATCTAACAAGCCGTACAGATTGCTGGCACGGCCTAAGTATGTATGTTCAATCTGTTTCAAGTTTGATTGAAAGCGGTCTTGCATACGTTCTCCACGATAATCCACACCGTACGCGTGGCCCATCCGGTTCAGGTAGGCCTGAGCAATTTCCGATCTGTCCTCCCAGGCACCAGACCGTTCCACTAAGGTATTGACGCCAGCTCCATAGAACCCCGGCGCTGTTCCAAATATTCGCAAACTGGCCTCGCGTCCAGCGGCTTTCGCCAACGCACCAGTTGCCAGTAATGTGGTGGCCTCTTTCACCCATTGTGCCGCCACTCGGTTCTGCTGAAGACGTTCGTTGCCACCGTGAGCTAGTGGACCTAAGGGTTCCAACGCGGCCTCGAGAGCTGAACGAAGCGACGGGTATTGACGTCGAATCGTCTCGCTCGCCCCATCGAGCGCTAACAACACCGCTTTATCTAACCATTCCAACTGCCCCCCATATAAGTCCCGAAACAATCCAGACGTCACAAAAACCACATCGCGTCGCTCTTCCTTGTTCGCCAACACTCCACGTTGAATCGAGGTCAAGATTCCTCGGCTGTTCCACACCGGCTCAATGCCCAACATGTTCAACCCAAAGGCCACCATCGCGCCTTCATCACGTACGGCATCGGAGGCCCAGAGAATCACAGCCTCCTTACCATCTTTCGAAGCTGGCGCTTCCAATCGTGCTTTGGTGGCAAGTTCCTTTCCTAAGGCAAAACCCAATCGTGTGGGCAAAAGACTGCCATCAAGCGCATGAAAATTTCGACCTGTTGGCAAGACCTCAGGGGTTCGGATCGGATCATTCCCCTTTCCTGGCGAAACAAATCCACCAGCTAAGGCATTGAACAGTGATCGTCGCTCTTCTTTCGGTGAATCTACGAGATCCTGTCGTCGTGCCACATCCTCTTGCATTTCTTCGGCACTTCCCACGATGGAGGCCATCATGGTATTGACAGCCTGCGCGGTCCAATCTTTCCCAAAAACATGAAGGCCCAGTGGCATATAGTTTTCCTGTAGTTTGGTCAGATAATGTCCGGTTTCATGCACCAGAAGATCATCATCGACTTCTTCAAAACGTATCCCTCGAATGCTCAATTCATCGGCCATGCTAACGGCAAGCTCATCACGCAAATTCAGTCCGTCAATCTGTTCACGGATAGCGGCCACTGAACGGATGCGCGCAGGTGAAGCCGGGTCGGGATCCGCCGCCTCAAATGTTTCGACCAATTGCCGAAGTCCCAGAAGATCATCGTACAGTTCGGTTGTACTCAACGGCGGGGTTAAATGACTCACCATGACCGCGAGTCCCCGACGTTTGGCCTGAATACCTTCACCCACACCATCAACAATGTAGGGATACACACCCGGCGTCTCTCCCGCAATATGCCAAGAGTAGTCAAGCAGACCGACGCCAGTGCTATGCCGTGGAAGAAATTCGTACGTTGAATGCCGCCCTAAATGAATGATGCTGTCAGCTTGAAACTCTTCACGAAGCCAGGCATAAAACGCCAGGTATTGATGCGTAGGAGGAAACGTCGTATTGGCATGCAAGAGTTCTTCGTTCAATTCCCAACCTCGAGGTGGTTGTGGACCAATGAACACATTTCCAAAACGTATTCCAGGAATGAGCAGGTGTTGCTCATGAACCATGACGCGCCCTGGGATCGTTCCCCATCCTCGCAATCCTTCTATCGAGGTGTCACGAACAGCCTGACTCAACTTGGTCGCCTGACTCCAGTCTGTTCCGCCGTCTATCAGCCTACGATATTTTTGCTCCAGTTGAGCTAAAAGATCTTTGGCCCGATCTCGACTCGCATGGGTCGCTCCATCGAGAACAAACCGTATATTTCCCATGACCGATTCCAAAATTTTGACGGCAAGATCCCGTTCAGTTGAGTCAATCGCACTTCGCAACCGTTCGTGAAGATACCCTAATGGGCCGTGCTCCATTTCAGCTTGTAAGGGATCAGGTAATTGCGTAAACCAGGTTCGATATCTATCAGGAGACACCGTTGTAATGAGCTTGGACATCTGACGCAATGAATCTGCCTGCTCCGGAAGGTTCACACCGCGTTCTTGAATCAGGTCTAGCAGTGCTTGAGGATCAGGTGGAAGTTCTCCGGTGTCGTAGCCTTGCGCCTCCATCCTCGTCAGGATGTGCCAAAGACTTGCTGGAACATCAAGGTTGTCCGCTCCAATGTTATGTCGGCCTGGTGGATGATTGTAATACACAATGGCTACTCGCTTTTTCGCATTTGAGGTTGTACGTAATCGGTGCCAGGCGTTCACTCGCTTGACCATCCGATCCGTTTGTTCAGCGAGCGGTTGTGTGATACTGAGACGAAGCCCCGTCAATTGCTGTATCCAAGATTTCGTGGCGGTCGCCAGAACGAGTGGTTGACTCACACCCTGAACCTCGGGCATCGCAATGCGATAATGGACGGTATTCCAGGGAAGGCCGTCTTCTGAGAGTTCCCACTGGTCACGTGTACGGTCAGTGAGACGAAGTCCTTTGAAGACCGGCACATTTAGACGCGACAGGACCTGGGTGGCCATTTCACGCCCTTCCCCTCCACCTATCACGAAATCCTGAAGCGAAATAATTCCAGCCAAAGGAGCCTTCGCTTGTAATGTCTCAAGCAATGTTAACGCTTGCGTGCTGCTTTCCCCCCACAAGGCAAAGACGGCCACACAATCCAACGCTTCGTTAGTGGCAGACGCACACAATTGATTGATCAAATCAATATTCCCCTTACTATCACCACGATCATGATCGATGATGGCCATCCACGGCTTCTCGGGTGTTAACAAAATCTCATCGGGCCTCTTCAGGACATGCTGGTGATAGAGGCGAACATTCTCTCGAGAACGGACAGGATCGATTTCAATTTCAGCCCCAGCCGTCTTGAATAACAGCGCAATCATGTTCGCGAGGTTCGTTTGACCACGAGCATGCCAATACGCTTTGACTTGTATCCAAATCTTCTGACGGGGAAATTTCGTGGAACGTTCATTGATCCACTCCACGGCGCTCTGATCCTTTCGTGGAGCTTTTCCGATCTCCTCTATTGCATCTGCGCTCATGCCACGAAATAGCGGACCGAGATGATCACGTGACTGAGAGACAAGCGAGGGAGACGAACTGATGGCCAGTATGGGCTTTGTCTGGTATTGACTCAGTAACTGTTGCAATCGAACCGCATCATCGCCAAACGTCGCCACGGCCAAGAACGCATCACTTTGGTCGAGCAATGATTGCGCTTCCGTATCACTCATCGTCGAAAATTGAGCATGCGAGCGAAACACCAATTGATGAGATTGATGCCGTTCATGAAACTCATCAGCTCCGGCGGCAAGATCAGCGGCTGAACGGTCAGAGACAATAGCCAGAAGCGTCTTCCCAAAACCAACATTAGCGGTCACCAGGAGGAGCAACAACGCACCACCGACCATACGAAATAACGTTGCGGTGAAAGGGAGAACAGCTATCCGACGTTCGCCAATCTTCATGATCTGCTCAGGCCTTTGCCGCTCGAAGCAGTGTGGATGGCACCTGAGGATTACTGGCAAAATGTAAATGCGTATACAACGCCATGACATTTTTGACTCTGATCCCATCACCGCCTCGATCTCGTCCCTGCGAATCAACAATGTGTCCGCCATATTCCAGTGCATGCTTGGCCTGGAGTCGTGAATAGTGAAACTCATGACCACGAATCTTTATGCCCTGTTCTCCAAGAATTCCAGGCCACGTCAAGGTCAATTCGCGATACCCAAGCGTCATGTGGGTTCGACTCATTGCCGTCTCCCCAGGAATCACACCAACCATGTCATACACCGTTCCATCGAAATCTCGCAATGCTTCAGCTAAATACATCAAGCCACCACACTCCGCATAAATGAGTCCCTCCCGATCGGCAAAATCATGAATTGCTTTTCGCATCTCCATATTCTGCGCTAATTGACTGGCGTAGACTTCTGGATACCCACCACCCAGATAGAGCATATCGACATTGGGAAGTTCGTGATCCTTGAGAGGAGAAAACTTCACGATTTCCGCACCTGCGGCTTGCAACAATTCAAGATTGTCCTGATAGTAAAAACAAAACGCAGGATCATAGGCCACACCAATCTTGACGGTATGTTTGGTTGTTTGACCAGGAATATGTATCTGGTGACTCTCCTCTTGACTGCTCAATGGAGAGACTGATTGAGCAAGTTCCGCAATCAGATCCAGATCGACCGTTTCTGCTATCGACTCCCCTAACTTCGTATAGAAGTGTTCGTTCTTTCCCTCAATGGCTGTTTGAAGACCTAAATGACGATC
>BQIX01000121.1 GCA_021604145.1 Nitrospirales bacterium | reverse complement strand
AATTTAATCTCAGTAAGCAATGCTGAGGGTATTACCAGTGCGTATAGTTATGATCGACAAAGTCATCTTGTTGGGGTCACTTTTCCGTAATATGACAAAACTGACAAGACCGTATTTTCCTGTGTGAATAAAGAAGGCAAGCCTTGCGCCTGGCTCAGATTTAAGGAAATCTTGCTCAGGGTGCTAATAAGTCAGAAGGTCTACGATGAAAATTTTTCAAATGACAGTTTCGGTTTTGATAATTTTTGTATTGTCTGGCGATCATTTTGTTTTAGCGCAAGATCGCCTGTCGCCTGCAAGTGCGAGGGCGGATCTTCAAGAGGATGGTTTTCCCTGTGCGCTCAGTGGTGGTTGCGATGAAGATATTATCAGTGCGGATCCGACGTTTATTCAGAATCCGGCCGAAGGTCGTGCGGTTCGAACGTCAAGCCCCCTCTCTCAAGAGGTCAATGGGTTGGTTGGCGAAATCCTAATTCCAAGTCATGCTGCACTCGTTCGAGCCAACGTTCCAATTTTCGGTCGAGCCTATGGCGAAAACTTTAAAGAGTATCGTGTGGAGTATGGTCAAGGCGAAAATCCGACGGATTGGACCGTTATTGAAACGTCAACAATCCCTCAAACGCAACATATTTCTCCCAAGCAACTCTATTTGTCGGCTGATCTCTCTATCGAAGGCAATCTTGCCACGTGGGATACAGGGCTTAAGAATTATGTCTATCTTCCTACACACCCCAAAGATCATCCGATTAATTTTAAAGGGACGTATACCGTTCGATTGGTGGTGACCTCGTTGGACGGTCAGACAGTTGAAGATCGAGTCATACTTCACGTGGCAAATGTCATTCCTAATGCCTGGGGTGGACGCGTGGTAAGCCCAGACGAACATGTAAAGTTGTTTGTGCCAGAGCAGGCCATGACTGCACCCTTTAGGCTGATTCTCATGCAATCTGCGGTTCATGCCCCAAGCACGACGGGACAAGACAGGCAGCCCATTGGGAAGGTTTATGAGGTCAAAGAACCGAGTGAGCGATTTACAAAGGATGTGATCTTGGAGATGAAGATTCCAAACGTTCGCAAGAGTGGCGAGATGACTCGAATGGCTATTTACGGGTACGACAACACCATGAACGAGTGGATTCATCTTCCAACCTTTCAGGGAGCGAGTGGTGGTGGAAGACTGCAGACTCGTGTGAAGGAGTTGCATGCTTTCTATGTTGTTATGTTGACTAATCGCGTGGGAGAGGGGGCACATACCATTCCCGTTGAGTCATCAGATTCCTCCCTCCTCAAAGTGAACAGCGTACTGAATCCTGGACATTATCTTGTTAAAGAGAATTTCGAAAACGATATGGGTCAATGGTCGAATCGCGATGGTGAGGTTGGAGCCACGGTCAGTCTCGATGAGTCATCGACTTTTGATGGCACCCAAGCTCTCAAAATTGTGAATAGCAATTTCGGAGGAAACTTTGCCGTCAATGTGCGCACGACACCATTTGATGTTCGTGAATTCCCGGTTATTGAATTTGATTATCGAATGGAGCCAGAGGTGAAGACCAACTTCTTCGCTAAAGTCTCCGGGCGATGGTATATGGTGAGGCTAACTGATGATCCAATGGAACTTAAACGCAAGCGAGTAAATATCGCCAATATTGGGAGTGTTCACGGAGTTTTGGCTGATGATAAATGGCATACGGCTCAATTGAATTTGTATGACATGTTACGAACAAAAACGGGAAACGTCATTGTCGAAGAATTGATCATGGCTGATTGGGATGTGCCTGGCTACATGAAACTTCAATTTGGGCACAATCCTTCAGGAGCTACTTACTACATAGATAATTTTATGATTAGGCGAGAGCTTGAAACAGGGTTGCGTACGAGTGATGCGACGATTGTCGTCGACACGTTTAATCAGAAAAAAGAACGAAACCACCTTGGAGGTCCATTCTCAGGATTTCAAAGTTCTTCTGGAGACGATGGCGGTAATATTCAAATAGACTTTGATCCCGATGATGCATCCGGTCGTGGACATTCTTTAGCCCTTTCCTATGATGTTTCGAGACCAAAATCTTTCAGTGGGTATGTGACCACATTCCCCAACCTTGATCTCCGAGGTTTTCATGCATTGAGTTTTTCGACAAAGAGTCTTGACAAGAGTCAAGATCTATTTATCGGGCTCCGTGATTCGCTCGGGAATGAACAAAAAATACTTTTGAGCACTTATCTATCCCGGACTCTCAAGACGCACTGGGAAACCGTGATGATCCCATTAACGATATTTGGTCCTGAGCTACATTTGAAGAAAATCGAACATTTGAGTTTTTCATTTGCTCATGACAGACAATCGAAGGGGAAAATCCTCCTGGATGACATACAATTTCATCGCCATGTTCAGACTTTTCATGTTGATAATTTTGAAGAATGGCATGGGAAAAATCTGTTGGGCGGCCAACATCGAACCTTTGCAAAAGGTGTTGCCGCAGTGAACGGTTCGTATACCCGAGGGTCTCCCAATGGTTTGTATCGACTTTCGTATGGTGGCAACATCGGAACAATCAATGCCTATGCCAGCGATCTCTTGACGTATGCAGGCTGGGAAACTCACCTCGGCGGCATCGACTGTTCGCGTTGTACTCAGGTCACGTTTCGCATACGAGGTGGGCAGGGAGGTGAGAAGCCTAATATCTATCTTGATGATGGAAACTTTCGCTGGAGTGTCGACCTTGAACACTATCAAGAGGTTACCACTGAATGGCAATGGGTAACGATTCCTCTTAAGGATTTCGCCGATTATGGAGTTGATTTAACCCACCTTGAAGAATTTCAAGTCGTGTTCGAGTGGGAACAAATGTCCAGCACGTTGTACTTAGATGACGTGTGGTTTGGAGAAAAAACAAAAACGAAGTCGTAATTTGCTTTCGATGTTTTGATGAAATGATCATGTTGGTTGTTTTTTTGAACCCCGACTGTGGCGTTTAGCTAAGTAAACTAATAATGAATGGGTACGATGACTGAAAAATGTGCATGCTAAAGCGTTGAGTCGCAAGGACTGCCTGAAGCTATCTGCCAGAGATACTTTCAATACTCACTCTTTTCTCGTTTTATGTACCCATACAATATGTTTTTCGAATGTTGCTCTTGATATGAATTGGAATATAACTATGCACCAGTCATGGCCTCAATTCAGCATACAGTCTCTCTTGAAAAATCTTGGATTGGCATTATTAATTTTTATTCTTCTATCGGGGAGTGAAGTCATCGCTTCTTCCAATGAAGAGAAAATCATTCAAGCTTTTCGACCTCCAGGCATTGCCTACCAACCTCGCGGCTTCTTTCCAGGATTAGAATTTGAAAAATCGGCCGTTCCTCAAATTACGCAGGAGCTCAAACAGCTCCATGAATTGGGGTTTCAAAGCCTCGTGACCTATGGCGCACGTGGTGCCATGGGCTCGATTCCCAAGATCGCGAGAGTACAAGGTTTTTCAGGCATGGTGATTATGGGGATTTGGGATATCTATTCAAATGAAGAATGGCGTAATGCCGTAGCCCAGCGAGAATTCGTGGATGGATATTGTTTAGGAAACGAAGGTCTCCTGTTCCTGCGCTACACCGTTGGAGAACTAGAGAGAAAAATGTCTGAGCTACGGCAGGAGACAGGAAAACCGGTTACTACAGGGGAACCCATTGATAGCTATCTTGAGGGACCGTACCGGGAATGGTTGTGGAAACATTCCGACTGGCTTTTTCCGAATACCCACCCTTTTTGGGGAGGAAAAACTCATTTTCAGGAAGCTGTTCACTGGGTGTTAGCACGCGTTGATTACCTAGAGGCCACAACGGGAAGAAAGATCATTCTCAAAGAAACGGGGCTCCCGACTTTAACTTCTCACCCGGAAGGTGAAGATATGCAGAAAGCATTTTTTAGTGAATTAAATTCTACGGGGATCAAATTTGTGTACTTTGAAGCGTTTGATCAACCATGGAAACATGAATTGGAACAGCAACCAGAAGCCGAAGGGCATTGGGGTTTATATGACGCTCAGGGACAACCCAAAAAAGCCATCGAGTCCGTCACTGGCCGAGAATATCGATGAAATTTAAAGCATTCATAATGGGAGGAGTGATCGGTCTTCTAATGTTCTCCTTCACTTCTTTTGCCATGGCCACCATGGGAGGTATGTCCAATATTGGACCGATTTTCACACAAGGGGATTCATCGACAGCCACCCGTGAATTCCTTGAGTTAGAAAAATCAGGGAGACTCTGGATTGCACGACCATCTAAGTTTGGGGTGGTCGCGATGGTTACACTATATGCCCCTGGTCTCGAGAAAGGGCATATCATTCTTCGTGAACTCACGACATCAGAAGGACACATGACATTACTCCTGACTGCGCCTGATATGGTCAGGATTCATGTCCAACGTGTCACCGTCTATACGAGGGGCTTGTCCGAAACTGTCACTTTATTGGAACAGGTCAATGGGAAATGGCAAAAACGCCTTCCACAGTATTTGATGACCGATGCGGTGATTGACGGGAGTCTCTCACCTCAATCACTCAGGGCGTTTTCGGTCGAAACCTTAGGGTTTTACTGGTTACTTGAACCGGCTTCCATTGCATCGACGGCGATGTCTACATCCGTTAAAACCTCTGCCCAAACGCTCATTGGCGGCAAAATCACGTGGGGCTTTATGCCATCAATGTTTGGCATTATGTTGCTTATTTTTTTCGGGACGGTATCACGCTATATCCACAAAATGTCAAAACTCAGAGAGTTCTAGTATGGTTTGGTCGGCAACCTTTCTCTTTACCGTACAAGTAGGGTGTCTGTTGGTGTTTTTTGCCTTTGCTTTTTTTAATTATTTATATGCGTTCGCCAGTTTACGTCAGCCCTCTGTCCCTCGGGTTTCTCATAGTGGTGGCGAAGTGGCTGTTGTCGTGGTGGCTTATAATGAACAGTTTGTTCTCGAGCGGACGTTGAAAGGGTGCGAGCAATTAACCTATCCGAATCGATTCACCGTCCTGGCTGATGATTCGACTGATCCCAAAATTATCGACCAGATACGTCAATTTGCGATTTCACGTGGCTGTACACGGTTCGTCAATCACTCTTTCTCTCAAGAGGTTTCTATGCCTTCCGGTGAAAGCCGACATGAACCGATTGAAATTTGGGAATCCAAAGACTTTGTCCTGTTCCATCGGCCTTCGAAGGATGGCTTCAAAGCCGGGAGCCTTCGAAAACTCCAGGATTATCTTTCACACCGGGGCACAAAGTATATGTACTTATTAGATGCCGATTGGAAACCTCAATCCGATGCGTTGGAAAGAACGCTTGAAGTCTTGGAAGCCAAAGATGACATTGCATTCGTTCAATCCAAGAGGGCGGCATTTCCATATGGCATGAATCTTTTTCAGAAATATGTGGCGCTGTCTGAAGAGAGCTGTTACTACGTAGATTTTGAAGGACGTCAAGTCCTGGGTCATCCGGCGTTATTTTCCGGATGTTGTACGATGTTTCGTTTATCTGCCGTGGAGCACGTTGGTGGATTCACGCCTGGACATTTAACGGAAGACATTGATTTGACAAACCGTTTTTGGCTAGCTGGACTCAAGGGCGTGTACTTGGACAGTGTTGTCAATTACGGAGAAGTCCCTTTTACCCTTGATCATTTTCGACGACAACAAGAACGCTGGTGCACAGGCACGGCAAGGGTGTTTCGAGAATATTTTTGGGATATTATCTGGTCCAAAAGGCTTTCCGTAATCGAAAAAATCTCCGCTCTCCGCCAGAATGCGTATTACACAACTCCGATATTAACAGGGGCGGCTATTCTTCTCGGTATGCTCACGGTGTGGTGGCTCGCAGTAGGTTGGAATTCCTATGAAGTCGAGTATTATCTCTACCTGTTAAACTCGGTGCAAATTCCGTTTACGGTTGCCATCTGCATTTGTCTACTCTCGAACCTGATTCAGCCGTTTGTGATGATTGTCTTTAAAAAACGATCATATCGAGACCTTTTTCATTTCCCCATGATGCTGTGGTATGGCTGGAGCGTGATGTTGACCTATATCGTGGCAAACTTAAAAGGACTGTTCCTGATAAAATTAGACTGGTTTCGAACCCCTAAATATCTTCGCCATCGAGTCGGTCCGCTTACAAGTAGTCCACTTCCAGTGAGGGCTGTCAATCTATTTGTTTGCGCGACATTTATTGCCTTTTACTGTATGGAAGGGCTGGTGTTTGGCTGGTTTGACCCATGGGGGCTGTTGTTGGTGCCAGCCTTTCTCATTGCCTCCATAAAATGAACACATTGAGTGAAACGAGAGAGCGCACTTGAACAATATATCTTTGGGGATTGGTGAAAATATGAGATTCACGAAGATGTTTGCCAGCTCATATATTTTCGAATCATGTCATTCGATAAACATGAGGTATGAATAAGGTTGCTTAGGATGATCAAAAGAACGAAATTGCGTTTGCAATATTTTGTGATAGTTGTCGCGATTATTGTGTTGTCGTGTCTGATACCTCAGAGTCTGTTAGCTCAATCACGGATGCAAGTTGATATTATTGAGCCTTCAAGCGATGGACAGGAAGTTGGGATACGAACCAACATCAAAGGCACGGCTATTATGCCAGAGGATAATTTTCTTTGGATTTTAGTTCATCGAATTAGAGACTTTGAAGATCTTTGGTGGCCACAGGGGGAAGTCACGGTCAACGCCAAAAGTTCAACATGGATCAAGAATGTACGTTTTGGGGAAGAACGGGATATTGGATATCAATTTGAAATTGCCGTGATTACAGTTGCAAAAACTGAGCATGAATTATTAAACAGGTTTATATTTTTGGTAAAACAAACTGGTCAATCCAATCCGATCAAGATGCCTTCGACCACCTCGCCACCGAAATACCGAATTGTTAAAAAAGTCAGACATTGAAGATCCTTGGCACTGTCCTACAAGAATATGTTGCCTTAATTACTAGGACTCTGAAGGGCGGATTGTGGATGCGTTGCTCCCTCTAGATAGGCAATTGCCTCATCCACAAAGCCGAAGCCAAACTCCGGGATTAGATTCTCTACATTCTCAATGATAATCAGATCGTAGCTTGAGAAGATCTCCTCCAAACTTATCTCGGCTTTGGATTCGATTATCTCTCCGGTATACGAACGCAACGTCTGGAAGTAGTCATAAATCAACACCTCATGACACATACCATATTGCTTCAACGCATAGGCTAATTGATAGGAGAAACTGTCTCCAATGATCAACACACGTGGCCGTTGATCCAGCTCAACATCAGGCGGTTTCACCAATGGATACATCTCATTGGTGAGCATGGCGTTTGTCGTATATATGTTCATTAACTTTGCCAGATCCGTATCTTCTCGTTCTGGAGGTCGTGTTTCAAATCTCGTAATCTCAGGTAAGGGTAACGGTTTCTGAAGTATCGGATTTATTTGTTTCCGAAGATCTTTCAAGACCAAAAATGCTGCATAATCATTCCAATGCATCCCACTTTTTGGAAAAAACGGATGCTCTGTTTCTTTCTTGAGTCGTTGAAGTATTGCATGTCCGTCACTAACCAAGACGTTCTTTGCCTTGAATAGCGGTACGACTCGTTGGTAATCAGTAAAGACTGATTCTTTCACATTCATACGCTTCTTTTGATCGGTCGGATCCATGTATTCAGGATAAATTTGCGGTTTGCTCGGGGCGATCACCAGTGCTACAGGAATATTTCGCTTCTCCATCATTAGTTGCTGTAGTTTGGCGAGTTTATTGACGGCCTTCTCCAACTCCTCGTCGGTCCGCCAACCGGGCCATTGATAGGCTCTGATCGAGGCCCCCTCATAGAGCCAATGTTCTTTTCCCACCAATACCTTAGTTCCTTCCTTCGAATACACGCCTTGTCGAAACATACTAAAATGAATTTGATTGGCTACCCTCACCATTACCGGACGAAATCCGATATGCGTGTTCACCCAGGCTTCATATTTTTTTTGATATTCGCCTGATACCCATTGCTGCCAAGTGAAATTGGGCGTAGGTGCATGTGGCACCGCGACGCCCTCCAATGGATGATCTGTCACATAGGGTCGGTACGTTTGCACGAACACTGCCATCAATATAACCCCAATGGCCGCAATCCAAATGATTCGAATATGGTCTTTTCTGGGTGCTGCCTTGATCATCAGAATTTAAAATAGATAAATGGATGATACCCCATCTTGGCGATATCGATAATAGCCAGAAATAATAAGGTTGTCGCCACTGCCCCTTTGTAATAGGGTGCCCATGCGCTGCTTTTCTTCCACTGTCGCCATTTCATGAGCCACCGATTTTCGTCTGGCAGAAGAGTGATTACTGCCGCAAACATCATGATGACCATGGTTCGAGTATCGATGATTTCCGACAAGAAATAGCCTAATTGACGTTCCGCATTGACCGGAAACTCATAGACTTGTCCCCAGCTTCCAAAATCAAACAGACAACCGATATACAGCAGCGAGAGGTCCAGAGTTTCCATACGGAAGAACACCCAACCAAGTGTGATGAAAAAAAACGTCACCATTTGCCAAATCCAGTTAGGAACCTTGTCCCATTTCCAGGGTTGGAAGATTTTTTCCAGCGTGAGGAAGAACCCATGAAACGCTCCCCAGATAATAAAATTCCAACTTGCTCCATGCCAAAATCCCGACAACAAAAACACGATCCATAGATTTCTAAATTGGTAAAACGGTTTCACTCGATTTCCACCCAATGGAATATATACATACTCCTTCATCCAGTTCGAGAGGGAGATATGCCAGCGACGCCAAAACTCTGTTAAGCTCCGACTCACATAGGGACGATTAAAATTCTCGAGAAAATCAAACCCCATCATTTTTCCCAAGCCAATGGCCATGTCTGAATAGCCAGAAAAATCAAAATAGATCTGCATGCTATAGGCAAAAAGACCGATCCAGGCATAATGCATTGGCAGGTGATGCAACCAGTAGGCGAATATGGTATCGGCAAGTTGCCCCATCGTATCCGCAATTAAGACTTTTTTCCCAAGACCAATACTAAACCGATACAGACCTTCCGCGAATTTTCGGCTTGAATGGACGCGTTTGACCAATTGATCTGCCACATCATGGTAACGAATAATCGGACCGGCGATGAGCTGCGGGAACAAGGCGACATACAGTGCAAATGACACAAAATTTTTCGCTGGGTGTACAGAGCCTCGATAGACATCGATCATGTAGCTCAACTTTTGAAACGTGAAAAATGAGACGCCAATCGGTAACATAATCTCTTCCCAGGACAATGGTTCACGCCCCAACCATCCCTGTGTCACATTCAGTTGCTCCATAAAGAAATTTGAGTACTTCGCATACAGCAATGTGCCAATATTGACGACAAGCGATGCCGT
>BQIX01000120.1 GCA_021604145.1 Nitrospirales bacterium | reverse complement strand
TGTCGACTTTGACATCACGGGGGATGGTCTTGTGTCGAAAAGCGCCGTGTTTAAGGTTGGACAAGAACAATATCAAGCGGATGGGCCGTCTTTAGCGGGTGGAGGAATTTATGCCATTCTTCAATTAGACGGGGGACGCATGGTATTGTCTGCAGACATTGCTTCTTCGTATTTCTCACCAAACGATCGTCGAAATTTGGCTGGAGGGCTCTTTGAGTTATTAGTCGATGGAGAGGTCATTGCGAGTCATGACTTTGGCCCAATTCCAACTGCAACGACACAGCATGAGCGGTTGGAAGGCACTGCCCATATTTCCGCAGGTATGCACGAAGTGCGTATTCGCATTCAACGTCCCTTTAGAAGTCTTTCCCATGATCAGGCACCTCAACAATATCTTGATAATATTCAACTGAATCTATTCCCTCGCTAGTTCTTTCCCTTCGTTGGCAGTCCCAATTTTTTAATCGTGATGTCATTCCGGAACGATGCCGTACACGGTATGGCAGGGGGTTAAGTCACGTGCACCATATACCGATAGAAGAAAGAACATCTATTGGTAATAGCATAAGACGGGATTGGAAATGGTCATATCTGAAAAGAGAGTCAATGAACAGGTCATCATTGAAAAGTTTGTCGGGTGTTTCGATCAAAATGCTCGGCAGGACTTTAAATGGAGAATTGACACGGCTGTCAACGACGGTATTCGTTTTATCATCTTGAATATGACAGAAGTTTCGTTTATTGACAGCGCAGCGTTGGGGTGGCTAGTGCTCTCACAGCGGCGTTTTCAAAGAATCCATGGAAAGTTGTGTATTGTGGCACAACAAGGATTTGTTCGAGACATTCTAGATTTGACTGAAATAACCGAATGGATTCAAGTATTTGAATCCGAGGACGAGGCGATTTCATCCATTCCTGCGGTTATGGCATAAATGATTCGGTACAGGCAAAACCCCGGTTACAGACATCCGTTTGTTCGACGAGCCGTGAGATGACAACGAACTCAAAAGAGCGGCGTGATGGATTTCGAGCTCGTGTGGTTCACGGACTGAGTCTCGAGTCTGAATTACGTTGTAGTAAAAATAAAGCTTGGTCTGGAAAGGCGCTCAATCTTAGCCTCAATGGTGTTTTGTTGGAGTTTCCTAAAGATCAAGTGCCTTCGCTTCACGTTGATGAAAAAGTCTCAATCAAGCTCTGTTGTCACGAAGATAGTGTCTGGGTTCCCGGTGTGGTCAGACATCAACGTGCCGACAGAGTTGGAGTCCATTTTCCCGAATTCATGCACGCGAGCGCCAAGTCAACTGAGCAGATCATCTCTCGAATTTTGCGAGCCGTTGAACGAGGCTGGCTTCGTCAGAACGCCAAGTAGTATTTCTCCGCATTTCTCACACTCTGGATAGTGCCCCTTCTCCTCTTTCGTTCTGATTCTGAAATACAGAGATCCTGATAGTCGAAAGTCCTGTCTCTCTTCGAGCGTGGGCCTATAGGTTGTGTGGACGATGCGAGTGAGGAGAAGAGACCTCATTGTTCTTAGAATTGAAGGTGTTCTTTTTGAGGCGAGGGGTAGAGTTTGGTTGGTGTAGAGAGAGGGTACATTCCATACGCGGAGATGTGGCATCCACTGATTTATACAAATGAATTTCGATAATGCGGTTGTCGTTGATTCCCAGGGCATTGCAGATGGCGTCTTGGGAGATTTTAAGCCCTCCGTCGAGATCTCTTCTCAGGGCAGTCGTAAAGTAAAACCAGACAGAGAGAGTGAGAGAATGTGTTTTGAGGTTATCTTGGAGAACGGTACGGTTAGGAGATGATGTCAATATGGACAGGATTTGTTGCGCGACCATGGTTTTATATTGTCGACTTTTCGATGAGAGAATGCGCCGTCCATTGACCGTCGCGTACTGCTGATTAATGCTTGGAGGAATAGGGAGTGTCAGGGAGAGTTCTTGAGATGTCATACGAAAAGGGATTGAGGAAGAAGTTCCAGGGAGTGACAGAGTCAAGGGTCGCCGTGTTGTGCTTCGTGCAAGGCCTTTAAGAGGACGTGGAACTCGTCTTGAAAGGTCTTCTAAGCTATGAATACGTATGGGGTTTGACACGAGGGAAGAATACGGAGTGATGGAACGAATTTACATTCGGATGCTTATTTCAGGAACGCAAAAATCTAGGTTTCTTGGTCACAAAAGATTCAACAGCTTACTCTGAATCTCTTCAAATTTTTCTGCATTTTTCATCACGAAACGCCGCCAATCAGATGGATTCCAAATTTCAAGGCGGTGGTACATTCCAACTATCACAATTTCCAAATCATCTTCCAGGGGAATGGTTTTTCTCAGACGTCCAGGGATGAGGATTCGACCGGCTTTGTCCATGTCTGAAGATGCGGCCTCGGCAACAAGATAGTGCATAAAGAGTCGGCTTTGATCTTCATCACACGTTTCTCTGGCTCGTTCGAGCACCTTTTGCCATTCACTCGGTGAATAGGCAGAAAGGGGTAAATCTTGCCCTTTTAAGAAGACTACGCCCTCCTGACCTTGCGACTCTAATTGTTCTCGAATAGGGCTGGGGACGAGAAAGCGTCCCTTCTCATCGAGCTTACATGGGTATTGTCCAGCAAACATCAAAAGGCTCCCAGGGCGAAGTCATTCAACTATAGCTATTTAGGACATAGCATATCGTATGAAATGAAAATGTCAAGTAGTTTTGCTTGAGGACATCTGCTCATTAACGATTAGGGTTTCGACGTTTTTCTGCAAGGAAGCCAAGTCGTTCACTCAGAGTATTCGTGCCAGTGTGACAACATAGACGTCGCCTGACCCCGCTTTCCGAAGGGTTTTGGCGCATTCGTTGACCGTCGTGCCGGTTGTAAAGACATCATCGACCAGTAGTATGGTTTTCCCTTTGATTGATTCGGGTGAAGTGACCGCAAATGATCGACGGAGATTTTTGAGGCGGTCCTTTCGTGATAGCGCAGTCTGTGGTGTGGTTTGACGAGTTCGAATCAATGTCGTGTAGGTTAGCGGAATATGAAAGTGCCGACTTAGTCGATGAGCGAGTAATAACGATTGATTGTACTCCCGTTCGCGTAAACGAGCGGAATGCAGGGGGACCGGTATAATGAATTCAATGGGAGGGAGCGCCCCTAATGCCGAAGTCATCAGACGAGACATTGGGCCGGCTAAAGAAATCTTCCCGTAGTATTTCAACAGTCCAATCGCTTCTTTGAGGGGAGATTGATACGGATACAAGGTCCAGGCTTGGGTGAAGGCTGGAGGGCGTGTTCGACAGGCGCTGCAAGAATGTTTCGGGCTGTATCGCAGAGCCATAGGTGAAACAAAGGGAAGCGAGCAGCGGGGACATGTCGAGCCAGTTATTGAATGGATGGTGTTCCAACAGGATTGACAAAAAAATGGTATAGGGTCACCCCAGAGTGGGCACTCGCAACTTGCACAGTTGACGGGTAGGAAGGCATGAGAGAATTGGCGAGCGAGTGTCAGGGATTTGGCCGCGAAAGAGTATGTTCGCATTGGTGATGATTTAACCTGTTATTAGTCTGCAGGTGCAGACTCATTCCTGTTTCTTTTCGTTGTGAGAACGGGTTTTTCTGTGATATACGAAGTAAGATTGAAACGTTAGTAGATTAAGCCATTGTTTTTTCACGAGTCAAACGCCGTTTGGCTTGATAGAAAGCAGGCATGTGTTGTGGTGACGTTCCAGCATGTTGTCAAAAATTATGTTCGGGGCTCTTCGGTGATCACGGCATTGTCCGATGTGTGTCTTGAAATAACTGCTGGACAATTTTGGGCGATCATGGGGCCAAGCGGCAGTGGGAAGAGTACGGTCTTAAACCTTATTGCGGGATTGGATGTCCCGACCTCTGGAGACATCTTGCTCAAAGGGCAATCCACGCGCCAATTCGGAGATCGAGAATGGACAACCGTTCGGAGAGAATGGCTAGGGATTGTGTTTCAAGCCTTTCATCTTGTGCCGGGTCTCACTGCAATGGAAAATGTCGCCCTTCCTCTCCGGTTGCAAGGCAAGCCGTCGCGCGTGATTCGCCAATCTGTTGAAAATATGCTAGAAATTGTCGGGCTTCAAGAGCGTGCCCAGCATCGGTCAAGTGAGTTGTCAGGAGGTGAACAGCAGCGTGTAGCCATTGCGCGTGCATTTGTCCATGCCCCTCATCTCATCTTGGCGGATGAACCCACGGGAAATTTAGATTCTCAAAATGGTATGGAAATCGTCTCGCTTCTCAAGCGCTGCTCTCAAGAATTTGGTCAGACGGTTATTCTTGCCACACATTCGGAAGCTGCAGCCGCGGCTGCTGACTTCCAACTGACATTATGTGATGGACATTTCTCCTGAATCTATGGACCTTTCAACGACCATTGCTGGTGTGCATTTTCCAACCTGCCTGATGAATGCGTCTGGTGCTCGATGTGTGACTGAACACGATCTGCACCGATTAGGAACTTCTCATGCCGGGGCTATTGTGACGAAGTCGATGACGCCACAAGAACGAAGTGGGAATCCTGAGCCTCGTTATGTTTCATTTGACGGGGGGTCTATAAATTCGATGGGGCTCCCAAATCTCGGCTATCCAGCCTATGCCGAGCTCATTCCAGGCCTTCGTCAGCACAAAAAACCTGTTGTTGCCAGTATTGCCGGTCTCAAACCTGCCGATTTCCTTGAAGCGGTCCAAGCGATCAATGTCGCCAAGCCTGATCTTATGGAAATCAACTTGTCCTGTCCTAATATCCCCGGCAAACCGCAAATCGGTTATGACTTTCAGGCGTCTGAAGAATTGCTCATGAAAATTCGTGATCTTGCCGTTCCTCCTATTGGTGTGAAATTGCCTCCATATTTTGATCCTGTCCATCATGAAGCCATGGCCGAAGTCCTAACCCGTGTTGGCGTTTCATTTATTTCCGTCATTAACTCTGTAGGAAATGGACTTGTACTTGATGCTGAGACGGAAACCGTGGTGATTAAACCAAAAGGCGGATTTGGGGGGCTTGGGGGGCGAATCATTAAACCCGTGGCCTTAGCGAATGTCCGAGCTTTTTGGAAATTAGTCGGAGAGAAGATTCAAATTATTGGTACGGGGGGTGTTGAGACAGGCCAGGATATCTTTGAGCATCTCTTGTGTGGGGCTTCGGCCGTGCAAATCGGCACAGTTTTGGTGGATGAAGATGTTAAAGTCTTTGAACGCCTTAAGCAGGAATTAGCTGATTGGCTTTGTAAAAAAGGATATGATTCGGTGGCCGAATGTCGCGGAAAGCTGAAAGAATTGTAAGGTACGAATTCGATTCCGAGTGTGGTTATTTTACCATCGATCCTTTGGGGATCAGGCGAAGCGCAATAGCTTGACGAAGGAGTTGTGCCACATTTCGAACGCGCAGACGGCGCATAAGATTGAAACGATGAACCTCTACCGTTCGAACACTAATGTCGAGCCGTTCCCCGATTTCACGATTGGTGTAACCTTGAGCGACAAGCCGGAGAATTTCTTTTTGTCTGGTGGTTAGGGACTGCTCGTCATTGTTGTGCGTTGGAGGATTCACATCTCGATCCCGTCTAGAGGGCTGGGTTTCGGTCACGCTTGACCATTTAAACTCACGCATCTTTGTCTAGTTAATTTACCATAAGCTTATATCCTGAGACAACACTCTATGTACGCAGTGTTTACGGCTACATTCCTGCTTGTCCGAGAACATCTCAGGCAACGTCCAATTCGAACGAGTTTGACTATTTTGGGGGTTGCGATCGGAGTTTCGGCCTGGCTGGCTATTCGCTTAGCGAATGGTGAAGTCTTTCGATCATTCGAGGCCTCTGTGGAAACCGTAGTTGGTGAAGCCTCCATTCAGGTTACTGAACGAGACGGTGATCTTGATGAACGTCTTTTACGCACCATCAGGACGCACCCAGCTATACAGGCAGCTCATCCCGTGCTTCAGATTTTAGCTTCTGCTAAGAGAGAAAACTCCCAAGAGCACCAGATCTCTATTCTTGGCCTGGATTTGCTTGAACTTGCCACTATGGATGGCGTGAATTTCTCTGAAGTAAAGGAAGGAGGGTCTAATCTTGAGTTTTTGTTGTCTATGGATTCAGTTTTTTTAGGGCATGGATTGGGGCAAAAAATGGGATGGGAGGTTGATGATATTCTTGAGGTCGATGTTAGTGAACAAAATGTTCAATTGATAATACGCGGCTTTCTGAACCCATCAAGTCCGACTCGTCGACAGTTGGATGATTTGGCTGTCCTCGATATCGCTACTGCACAAGCATTATTTGGCTATGCAGGTCGATTGACCCAAATCAATCTTGTTCTTTCGAAACACGCTGACATTTCTACCGTGTTGGAAGAGCTCAAGGTGATGCTACCACCTAGCACGAGGCTGACGCGTACAAGTCAGCGAACGCAACAGGTTGATGCAATGGTGAAAGTCTTTCAGTTTAATTTGACGATGTTGAGCACCGTGGGTCTGTTGGTCGGTCTCTTTCTCGTCTACAACGCGATGTCTTTTTCTGTCGTGCAGCACCGTCGGGAAATTGGAATTTTGCGTGCTATTGGTATGTCACGAGTTCAGATTAGTCTGGTTTTTGCCTGCGAAGCCATCGTGGTCGGCTTGGTCGGTGGACTTGTCGGCTGCGGTCTTGGATTTATCATGGCCCAAGTGCTTTCATCTCTTGTGAGTCAAAGCGTGACAGATTTGTATGGTGTGGTTACGACTGATGTTGTAACGCTCTCTTCATCCATGGTGGTTGAAGGTGCAGGTCTGGGGCTTGTCGTGGCGCTCATAGGAGCTCTTCGACCCTGTTGGGAGGCCAGCGGGACTATTCCAACTCGCGCCTTGGCCCCCGGGGATTATGAAGAGGTGACAACGCGGCGCGGTGGATTCTGGGCATGGGTGTCTTTAGGGCTCTTTCTGTTGGCCGGAGCATTAAGTCTCTTACAGCCTCTCTGGGGTGTTCCAGTCTTTGGATATGCGGCGGTGTTTCTGATGTTGCTTGGCTGCACATTGTTGGGCCCACTTCTCATTCGCAGTTTGCAGGTATTCAAGTCTGTGCGTTCCTCTGGTGAGTGGAGTGTGGCCAGTGCATTGGCTGCTGAGCAACTGGTTCGGAATCCCGGGAGAAGCAGTGTCACGCTGTCGGCTCTTGTGATTGGCCTTGCGATTATGGTGGGTGTGGGAGCCATGATTCAAAGCTTTCGGTATACGGTAGAATTGTGGATTGACCAAACCATGGTGGCTGATGTGATTGTTGCACCGACCTTGTGGTGGGATGGCAGTGATCGCGAGAAAGGAGAGGCGAGCCTTTCGTCTGAATTGCTAGGCGTCGCACGGGATATTCCAGGTGTAATGGCTATTGATCCATATCGTGAAGTGCAAGCCTTGGCCGAAGGCGTGCAGGTTGCGTTGGTGTCTCGCGATATTCGTCTGCATGCTGAACGGAGCCAATATTTATTCGAGTCGGGTGATTCTGACACGATTTTGAATCACATGGTTAGTCAAGACGGCGTGATTGTCTCTGAGGTATTGGGCGAACGTCTGGGAGTGAAGCGTGGAGATGTCGTGAGTATTGCGACCCCTCAAGGTCTCAAAGACTTTTCCGTTTTAGGGAGATTTTATGACTACTCGACAGATGGTGGGAAGATCGTCATGGACCAAAGTGTGTATCAAGAGTTTTGGGCTGATCGCGAGGCGAGTGTCTTTGCCGTCTATCTCGAACCAGGAACGAAATTAGTGAAGGCACGCCATAGAATTGAAAATCTTTTGGGTGTGAGGCAGCCTGTCACCACAATCAGTAATGGAGAGCTCAGAGCGGAAATTCTAGAGATTTTTGATCGTACGTTTCGTGTGACCTATGTCCTAGAGCTGATTGCACTCTGTGTGGCAGTCTTGGGCATCGTTAATACACTCATCACGGCAATTCTTGAACGACAGCGGGAAATGGCGACGTTACGTGCACTTGGGGCGAGTTCAACACAGATTCAAAAGTTGGTGTTTTGGGAATCAGGATATCTTTCAGCATTAGGCGCGATTCTGGGTGTGGCCGGAGGTTTAGCATTATCGGTGCTCTTAGTAAAAGTCATTAATAAGCAATCCTTTGGGTGGACGATTCAACTCATGATCCCTTCTGTCACCATTGTTGAAGCTGTCTGTGTCGCAGCCGTGGCAGGACTATTGGCTGGATACATACCCGCTCGCTGGGCCGCACGACAGCCAATTGCCGAAGGATTGAGGTACGAGTAAGGTAAACAGCGGTGTCGGCTTTGGATAGACACACCCGATGGAGTCTGAATCCACGACTCTGCCACACTGCCATTTCAACAATCAGCCGACAAGCTTTTGACAACTATTTAGTTGGCATTGCAATCTAAAAAAAATTCGCTAATGGTATGATCAAGAATTGGGGTCATAGAGGGCTTAAAGAGCTGTTTGAAACAAGAAAGACCACCAAAGTTGATCACAAAAACTCCATGCCCGGATTATCCGTCGATTGGATGCTCTCAATGTCGCCCAAAAGCTCGAAGATTTGCGGCTTCCAGGCTTCGACCTTCATATGCTCTCAGGCCACAAACCAAAACGCTATACGATCCATGTCAATGGACCTTGGTGTATCACATATGAGTTTATTAACGGGAATGCAGAACCTGTGCAATTTGAGAATTATCATTTAAGGGAGAACGATGCAGCGACAACCCACCCACCCCGGTGAACTCCTCAAAGAGGATGTGTTGCCTGCCATGCAACTGAGTATCGCCAAAGCCGCTGATTTAATCGGTGTCACGCGTCAGTATCTTGGTGATGTGGCTAACGCCAAGAAGCCCATGTCCATGAGTCTGTGCTACAAAATTGGCAAACTCGCCGGTAATGGTCCAGACCTTTGGGCCAATATGCAGACAGCGTACGATCTCTGGCAAGCGAAGCAGGACAAGACACTCCAGGACAACTTAAAAAGTATTCCGACCTTTGACATGATAAGTGCGAATCGTTGAATGTTAGAATATAGGTTGGTTCCAGCTCGCTGGACAGCGAAGCAGCCTATTGCAGAAGGGTTATAGCGAATCCAATTAATTTCCAGTTGGTAACCTTCGCTACGTTTCTGGGTAATACCTGATGTATCGAATAGGCATCCGACGTTAAGCTCGGCTCTATCCTGACCCGTTTATGAGAAGTAGCAAAGACAGCGTAAGTTTATGCCTCAAGCATCGAAAGATATTTGAAACGGCTGCTATAAGGTCTGAATAACGTGACTGTTAAAAAATAGCTATAGCGAATCCGGCATTGTTAATTTAAGATATATGCATTAAACTTACCTCCTAACCATTTCCAGGGAGGTGTGACGATGCTGAATTGCCCACGGTGTGCCAGTGCGGACAATGTCAAAAGTGGGACCAACAAAGGCCGACAACGCTACAAG
>BQIX01000119.1 GCA_021604145.1 Nitrospirales bacterium | reverse complement strand
ATTGAATTCCTTGCTGAATCGGAAAGGTCTGGCAAAGGTGGGGAAAACTCCTGGAAAAACCCAAATGATTAACTTTTTCCGGGTCGCCTTGTCCGACGCCAAGGTCGAGGAATTTCACATGGTCGATCTTCCAGGGTATGGCTATGCCAAGGTTCCGCAATCGGTTCGCAAGCACTGGGGGCCTATGGTGGACACGTATTTGACGTCACGTGACACGTTGTGTGGGGTCGTGGTTTTTATCGACATCAGACGGGTTGAGCGTTCAGACGTCGAACTCATTCAATGGTTGAAGACCTTGAAGCATCACATGATTGTGGTGGCCACCAAAGTTGATAAAGTGACATCCGGAAAACGTCAAGCTCACCTCAAGCAACTTCGAGAAGGCTTGTCACTCTCAGAGAGTACGAATCTTCTTCCTTTCTCCTCGTACACGCATGAGGGGAGACCGGAGGTTATTCAAGCAGTGAAGAATCTGCTAATGGAGAATATTTGATCTCAATAAACGCTTTTTGCTTGAGATCAGCGAGCCAGTCTTGGAAAACTTGCTCTGAACGTTCTTTAAAGAGACGGGCTTTGATCTCTGCTTCAACTTGCTCAAAGGGTTTTGGGGATTGCGGTATGGTTTCATCTAACGCAATGATATGAAATCCGAGAGTCGTTTCAATTGGAGTACTGATCTCTCCGGGTTTCATCGAGAGGAGTGCCTCTGCAATGGGAGCGAGAAGTTCGCTGTGGTGCACCAGCCCGAGTTCCCCGCCATCTCCTGCTTCGGGTCCTGCGGAATACTGTAAGGCCAGTTCCCGAAAGCTTTCACCTGTTTGAAGACGCCGAGAGACTGAGCGAGATTGCGATTGTTTGTGTATACGCTCTTCTTCTGAATCGGCAACAAACAGTATTTGTCGTAAACGGTATATTCGGGAAACCATGAACTGCTGTTGATGCTCTTTGTAATATTGAGCGATTTCGGCATCGGAGATAGTCACAATCCGTTGAACTTCGAATCCGCGTATTTTCTCCAGAAGCATTCGTCTTTCTACCTGTTTCGTGAGACTAGCTTCAGCCGATAGATCCCCTTGAGCCTGAGGGTTGGTTTGTTGAATCGCCTTGTGAATTTCTTCCTCGGTGACCGTAAAGCCTTTGGCACGAGCTTCTTGGAGTTGTAGTCGTTCTTCGATCATCGAATTTAATACAGCAAATTCTTTATTGGCCATCCGTTGTCTAAGTTGTTCTCCCGTGTATCGCGCCTTCATTCGGATGTGTTCGTCACGAACTTCATTCTTTAACTCCGACAAGGTGATAATTTCCTTGTTGACAATGGCCGCAATTCGATCGTGATAGGCCATAAGCCAGGAAGGACCGATCACGGTAAGGGCGACGCTAGAGAAGAATATGAAGGTAAAGAGCAAGCGGAAAGGCATGATGCGAAAATCCTCTAAATAACGCGTATACTAGAATTACAGGATTACTCTGAATATTTTCAAGCTATCTGTTCTTCTACCTGAGTCTGATGATAGCGATTGAGACCTTGTAAGATCGTATTGAGTTCTGGATACAGAATCTCCCAATCTTCAGACGGCATGTCTCGTTGAAAGGCGAGCGGTGAAAGAAATTGAATGGCGCCCTGACACCGTTGTAACAGCCATTGAATGCCTTCCTCCGGGAGCTTGGCCACCTCATGAAAGGCCACAATGATGCTGTGGCCTTGAATGTCTACCGATTCGAGCTTTAACGCCTTGGCCAGGAGTTTAATTTGCATGACTTCATAGAGCCGTTCAACTGGGGCAGGGAGCGGTCCATAGCGGTCCTGGGTTTCTCCATGCAGCAGAGCCAAATCTCCAATCTGCTCGCTGCCGGACAGTCGTTTGTATAAGCTTAATCGTTGGTGCGTATCTTCAACGTAGTCTTCCGGGATAAACGCAGACACATGGAGGTGAAGCGTGGGTTCCGGGATCTCCTCGACGACTTGTCCTCTGAGTTGCTGAACGGCTTGTTCGACCATGTGTAAATACAAGTCGAGTCCGATGACGGCGATATTGCCTGACTGCTGTTTTCCTAACAGATTGCCGGCACCCCGAATTTCCATGTCAGCCGCCGCAATTCGAAATCCCGACCCCAGTTCCGTAAATTCTTGAATCGCATTCAGCCGTTTTTGCGCATCCGTGCTCAGAGTTTCTTCATTGGGGACAAAGAAATAGGCATGTGCCTGCTGTCCCCCGCGTCCGACCCGGCCCCGAAGTTGATACAGCTGCGCTAAGCCAAACAAGTCAGCACGATCGATGAGGATGGTATTGGCATTGGGAATATCAAGTCCGGACTGAATGATGGCCGTGGCGATCAAGACATCGGCTTCGTGGTGAAAGAATTTGAGCATCACGCTTTCAAGCAGCCGTTCGTCCATTTGTCCATGCGCAATCACAATTCGTGCCTCAGGAATCAGTTGCTGTAGCCATGTGCCGGTGCGTTCCATGGTTTCAATACGATTATGAAGATAAAAGACCTGGCCTCCTCGTCCCAGTTCGCGGTGTATCGCCTCTCGAATAACCGTCCCGTCAAATCGGAGGACTTGTGTTTGAATCGCTAAACGGCCGGAGGGGGGACTCTCAATGACCGAAAGGTCTCGAACACCGGAGAGTGCCATTTGCAGTGTTCGGGGAATGGGCGTGGCTGAGAGCGTCAAGACATCGACTTGCGTGCGCAACTGCTTCAGTCGTTCTTTGTGTCGGACGCCAAACCACTGTTCTTCATCGGTAATGACGATTCCCAGATTTTTAAAGTTCACATCTTTAGTCAACAGACGATGGGTTCCAATAATGATATCCAATGTGCCCGCAGCAATATCTCGGAGAACCGCCTTGCATTCGGCGGGACTTTGAAACCGGGTCAGCATACCCACTCGAACAGGAAATGGGGCAAACCGTAATGAGAATGTCTCATAATGTTGTTGAGCTAGCAGCGTGGTAGGTACTAAGACCGCCACCTGCCGATTGTTCTGAACGGCTTTGAACGCGGCCCGCATGGCCACTTCGGTCTTCCCATATCCCACATCCCCGCAGACGAGCCGGTCCATGGGTTTGGGCGATTCCATATCTCGATAAATATCTTCGATCGCTTTGAGTTGCCCCGGGGTTTCCTCGTAGTCAAACGCCGCTTCGAATTCATGAGTTAACATGGTATCCGGGGTATAGGCTGTTCTTCGGGCTATTTCGCGGTTAGCATACAGCGCGACGAGTTCTTCAGCCATATCTTCAATGCTCTTTTTGACCTTGGCTTTCGTCCTGGCCCAACTGGTTCCTCCGAGCTTGTCAAGCTTCGGAGTTCGCTGGTCGACTCCATGGTATGGCTGAATTTCCGAAAGTCGCTCAAGCGGAACATAGAGTGTGTCGGTGCCGGCAAAGTGGAGTAAAAGGTAATCGCTTTCAGAATCTTGGACAGTGAGACGGCGAAGCCCCTGATAGCGACTAATGCCATGATGGACATGAACGACGAGGTCGCCTTCTTGCAAGTCATCTAATGATGAAAGAAATTTAGCCGTGTGCGTTTTTGGTTGAGGACGATGACGAATGCCTTTACCAAAGAGTTCTTCTTCCGTGATAAAGGCTAAGCGCCCTTCATGAGTGATGAGGCCAGATGAGAGTTCTCCTTGGATGCAATAAAATGGGAATCGCTCTTCTGCCATCCGGGAGGTGTTGAGAGAAGGGTCCCATGATGAGGCCGGATAGCCTTGTTCGGAGAGTAATCCTAACAGCCGTTCGACTTGACCGGTGCTGCGAGCGATGAGAAAGACAGGTCCGTGGCTGCGCAGTTGTTCTAGTTTAGCCAAGTTGTCTTTGAGCGGAACCCCTCGGAGCCCAAGCCCAAAACTCGAAGCAGACAGCGCAGGAAGCGGGACAACATGTTGCCAATCTTCTGATTGGGCTGGCGCAATGGTATCCAGGCCGATGGTTGGCCAAGATTGAATTTGGGTCAAGATGTCGTCATAGAGATGGTATAAACGGTCTGGCTCGGGATAGGGGGGCTTCTCCGTGGTTGAATCGAGTGAATCGTGTTGCTCCCAAACATCTAATATTTCATTCCAGCATGTTGAGGCAACATGGTGTAGATCCATCGGGTGATGAAGCACAACATTTGGGGGAGCTTGAAAGTAATCGGCGATCGATTCCATGGTCCCATAGAGGTTCGGGGCATACCATTCTGCATCAGACGATAGAGGTTGTCCGGCGTGTTCATGATGATCTTCAGAAATCAGATACTCCCGAACCGGGAGAATCCATGCCTCAGAAAGTTTTTGAATCGATTCCTGAGTTGACGGATCAAAGACTCGAAGTGATTCAATCGTATCCCCTAAAAATTCGACTCGAAGTGGATGATGAAATGCGGTAGAAAAAATATCCATAATTCCTCCCCGCACACTGAATTCTCCGGGAATTTCCACGATCGATACTCGTCGATACCCTAGTCGTAAGAGTTTTTTAATGAGTGGCTCATGTTCGCAGACCTTGCCGAGTTCAAGAGAAAAACACGCGTCAAAGAAGGCGTCTTGAGGCAGAATTTTTTGCAAGATGGCTAAAATGGACGTGACAAGAATGGTTGGTCTTCCGGTTGTAAGCCGATGCAGCGCACCGGCTCGTTCGGCGATGACGTCAGCAGGGGGAAGCGAGGATTGATAGGGTAAGCTGGCCCATTGCGGGAAGTGGACTAAGTGTTCCTGAGGCAGCCCAAACACTGAAGAGTAAAATTGCAGATCTTGAAAGAGTTGGGCTGCATTCAGTTCTGACTCGGTGATGATGAGCCAGGACTGGTCGACATGCTGGTTTTGTTCTGATGTTGCTGAAGATTTCGCTCGCCAGGCGCCTTGACTTTGACATAACCCTAAGAGTGCAAGAGCATGCGAAGAGGGAACAGAACTTGTGATGCAGGTTTTTGTATGAAACTGACTGGATGAGTCAGACATAGAGGAGAATATTTCGCCAAGTGATGTCAGAAAAGACGATGCGTGCTTCATATTGTTTGAGATTTTCCCTGCGAGTCTGCCGAACGAAGGCATGAAAGATATCTGTCGCGTTCGGTGATCTCTACGGTTGTGCTGATAGCCTTTACGTGAAATGTTTCGTTCGCTATAACTCGCTGTTTCTCGAGTATAGATGGGTATTCTACGGTTTCTCGGAAGACGTATGATAAAGACGAATCACAAAAGACCGCGTTGGCTAGGCTGAGTAAGTTTGCTGAGCGATTGTGGCGGATACTTGGTTGTTGTCAGCGTGAGACGAAAACCGAAGACCCCTGACGGTTACCACTATTCAAGAATATTCTCCTGGGATGATTGTGGCTCAGGGGTTTCACCACTCAAGCTGTTTGTTGTTGCTGTCGAATGAATCGAGCGGATTCGTTCGACAATGTGTGTTGTCGATATATTGGGAACCAAGGGAATCGAGACGACTGTCCCGCCGTAACTCTCCACAATTTCGCGGCCTATGATCTGCTCAGGCAACCAGTCTCCTCCCTTGGCTAAGACCTGCGGGACAAGCGATTGGATGACTGTAAGTGGGTTTGGTTCATCAAATATGGTGACAAAGTCCACACAGGCTAAGGCCGCAAGGACTTCGGCCCGTTCCTGTTCATTCATAATCGGGCGGCCCGCGCCTTTCCCTAAACATTTTACGGAGCGATCACTATTTAATCCGATCACAAGGAAGTCACCTAATTGTCTCGCTTGATCTAAGTAACGAACATGTCCAACATGTAAGAGATCAAAGCACCCATTGGTAAAAACCAATTGCTTTCCTGTGTAACGCTGAGAGTGGATAATGTCGACTAGCTTATCCAATGATTGAATTTTGGGATGCATCATTCTCCAAATTATGCGATAACCCTATGATACCTGCTAATTTTGGGAAATCCTAGGAGGAAAGATGGGATACTCTCGAAAGGCTCAAATTGGCCTTCTAGTCGGCCCAGCTATGGCCGTTCTCCTCTATTTTTTCCTCCCCGCTTCCTTGAGTCCTGCTGCCCGTACCTTAGCCGCAATTTTGAGTTGGGTGGTGACCTATTGGATCACGGAACCCATTCCCCTGCCCGTTACCGCCTTACTTGGAACGAGTCTGTGTGTCATCATGGGGCTCGGATCCATGAAAGACATATTTTCAGCGTATGCTCACCCGATTATCTTTCTCTTTATCGGAAGCTTTTTTCTCGCTGAAGCCCTTGTCGTTCACGGACTTGATAAACGGTTTGGCCTCTGGTTTCTCTCGCAGAAATGGGTTGGCGCGCATCCTATTCGCGTCTTTGTGGTGATGGGTATCACCGTTGCGGTCCTTTCCATGTGGATTAGCAATACGGCTGCAACGGCATTGATGTTACCGATTGCATTAGGTGTCCTGACCACCATGCATGGAACGGAAAAGAAACCGGGTGGATATGAAACAGGTTTTCTCTTGTTTGTGGCCTATGGAGCAGGAGTGGGAGGAGTCGCGACGATTATCGGGACCCCTCCCAATTTAATTGGTGTCGGACTGCTTGCCGAACAAGCTCATCTTTCCATTTCTTTTCTGACATGGTTTGCCATTGGGCTTCCATTAGCCATCGTGATGCTAGCCGTGACCAGTGTGGTGTTACTCATCTTGCATCCGCCCCCTCCCGTCCTCCCGAATTTTCTTGACGCCTTAACCGCGCAGCGTGCCGGTCTTGGACGGTGGTCAATCGGTGAACGCCATGCTTGTATGGCGTTTGGGCTTGCTGTGTGTTTGTGGATTGTCCCTGGATTACTTTCTGCCTGGTTGGGGGCAGAACATAGCATCGTGACCTGGTTTGCTCGTTATTTGCCCAAAGAACTTGTTCCGATTGTAGTGGCCGGTCTCCTGTTTTTTCTTCCCATCAATTTTTCTCAAGGAATTTTCACTCTATCATGGAAACAAGCGGTCAATATTAATTGGGGAACCATTTTGTTATTTGGCGGGGGCATTGCGTTTGGGCATTTGATGGTAGAAACACAACTGGCGCATGTTATCGGCAAAGGTCTTGTAGGCCTCTTTGGTGTTCAATCCGTGTGGGGTTTAACGGCGATGTCGATTATGACGGCGATTGTATTGACTGAACTGGCCTCGAATACGGCGGCGGCTAGCATGCTGGTCCCGGTGGTGATTGCGATTGCCCAGGCGGCTGGCATGTCTCCAATTCCTCCAACTTTGGGCGCATGTATGGGAGCAAGTCTGGCCTTTGTCTTGCCTGTGTCCACGCCGCCGAATGCGATTGTCTATGGGACTGGTCTTGTGCCGGTTACCAATATGGTGAGAGCTGGCCTAATTCTCGATATCTTAGGTGGAGTCTTGATCTTCAGCGTATTGAAAGTGTTTTGTCCAATTTTCGGATTACTCTAGGTATTCCACATACGGGATACTCTCTAATTTTTTCATGAGACCGCGAATTGACATTTAAAAATCTCATACGAGATAATCATTTTCTTTCTCATTTTCCGTTTCATTCACCTTCTTCCATCTTATTCATGGCCAGCCGCCCATCACAGGTTCGAGTTGTCGTCTTAACCGACGATTCCAAAATTGCGACCCAGGTCAAGTCCGGGGGACACGAGGATACGATTACGCTTGTGAAAGACTACCCCGCGCTTCATAAAGCCATGTCTTCAGATGAATATAGGGGGGTCTATCTTGAATGTAATGGGTCCAAACGAGAAAAACTTCAAGATCTGAGTGAGTCCATTGATTTCTCGAAGACATTTATTTTAGCCGGGCCGCCGCCTTCCATAGACTTTCTGAATCAGTTTGTCCAATGGGTGGGATCCGGACAAGGCAAATCGTTAAAGCCGGCTAAAGCCAAGTTGAGCTTTGTTGATTATGTCGAGGCCCAATTTGGTGAGTTTGTTCGTGCGATGAAGCTTGGATCGGCCCAAGATCTCTATCCCACGTTTATCCGGGCTGTTGAACGGCCATTAATTGAACTGGCGCTCCAGGAAACCAACGGCAATCAAATGCAGGCCGCTCGTTTGTTGGGTGTGAACCGGAATACGTTACGCAAGAAAATTGGAGAGTTCAATATTTCGGTTGAAGTCTGCAAGAGTCAGCGTGCGAAAAACTCCCAACTCATTTGAGACGGTTCAACGACAATGTGCCATGCGGGTTATCGTCAATGCGGCCCACGTGAATGAGGCTTCTTGACAACCTCTGAGTGGTCGACTAGCATGAGTCGAAGGTACATAGGCGCGTAGCTCAGGGGGAGAGCGCTACCTTGACACGGTAGAGGTCGGCGGTTCAATACCGCCCGCGCCTACCATTTCTTCTTTCTAAGACACCGTAAGCCCGAGCTGTGGTGTCTTTTTTATTTATTATTATGGATTTCTGTTCCGCTCCCTCAGTAAATACGGCAATTCATTGACATGTCCGCTACCCACACCTCAATTCAAGTGACATTTCCAGATGGGACGAGTCAGGAATTTCCCGCCGGTGTCTCGGCAGAAGAAGTTCTTGAACAATCGAAAGGAAAATGGCTTGAAGGAACCATTGCTGTAAAAATTGATGGTGTCCCAAAAGATTTGAAAACCATTCTTCACCAGAATAGTACCCTGGAGCCGCTGAGTTTCTCTTCCGATGACGGGAAGGAAGTCTATCGTCATAGTAGCACGCACATCATGGCGCAGGCCGTGAAAGAGTGTTTTCCCTCGGCTCAAGTCACGATTGGGCCGGCGATTGCGGAAGGCTTTTTCTATGACTTTGCCTTTGAACGGCCGTTTACACCGGAAGATTTGGAACTCATTGAGGCACGGGCTCATGAAATTATTCAGCGTGACCTGTCTATCACGAGACAAGAGCTGACCAAGCAAGAGGCCATTGATTTCTTTAAAGCGCGCGGGGAAGCCTACAAAGTTGAAATTATCGAAGGGTTCCCGGACGGTGAACCGGTTTCTGCCTATACCCAAGGCGAGTTTGTCGATCTATGCCGTGGTCCGCATATACCCTCTACCGGACACATCAAAGCCTTTAAGCTATTGACGAGTGCGGGTGCCTATTGGCGTGGGGATGAGCGTAATCCCATGCTTCAACGGATTTATGGGACATCTTTTCCCACCCAAGAAGCCCTGGAAAAGCATATCGCAAATTTAGAAGAGATTAAAAAGCGAGATCATCGAAAATTGGGGAAAGAACTCGATCTTTTTAGTATTCAGGATGAAACCGGACCTGGGTTGATTTTATGGCATCCCAAAGGAGCGCTGATTCGGTTGCTCATTGAAAATTTCTGGCGAGAGCAACATGTCAAACACGGCTATGATCTTGTGTACTCTCCCCATGTGGCGCGTTTAGATCTATGGAAAACCAGTGGGCATGTCGATTATTACCGAGAAAATATGTACGCATCCATGCCGGTTGAGTCCAGCGAGTACCAACTCAAGCCGATGAATTGCCCGTTCCACATTATGGTGTATAAATCGCACCTCCGAAGTTACCGAGAATTACCGCTTCGATATGG
>BQIX01000118.1 GCA_021604145.1 Nitrospirales bacterium | reverse complement strand
TTTTTGCCGGTCGGTGAGATCGAGATAGACATCGGTTTCAATTTTAGGCGGAAGTTCTTTGAGCGTTTCCGATTTGGTTCGACGGAGCACAAATGGTTTCGTTCGTTGAAGGAGTTGTTCCACCTTCGGAGGTTCATGCGTTTTTATGTGCGACTTAAAGACATCATAATCGCCGAGTAATCCAGGAAGGCACAGATCAATGATGGAATAATATTCCCCGAGATGGTTTTCTAATGGGGTGCCGGTCATCGCCAACTTAAAAGTCCCTTTCAGGCGTCTGGCGGCTCCCGTGGAATGCGCGGTGATGTTTTTAATAGCTTGTGCTTCGTCAAAAATAATGACGTTGAAATGGATTTTTTCGAGCACGGTAATGTCTCGTCTTATAATTCCATAGGTTGTCAGCACAATATCGCAATCGTGGAATATGGCAGACCGGTCCTTCCCGCTATACCATCGAACCGTAAAATCTGGATAAAACCGTGTGATTTCATGTTCCCAATTAAAGAGTAAACTTGGGGGGAGGACAATGAGGTGTGGTGCATTGGCTGTATTGGGCGGTTGCCTTATGATACCCTCATGAATGCCAGCCAAGAGGCTAATGGCTTGTAGGGTTTTACCTAATCCCATGTCATCCGCAAGGCAGGCTCCAAAGCGATGTTCATAGAGGAAGCCGAGCCATTGATAGCCTTTTCGTTGATAGGTGCGAAGCTTAGCCTGCAACTTGGTCGGTAATGGGCGCGGGTCTATTTTTTCAAAATTCAACAGACGTTGAAATAGGGCTTCATCATTGTCCGAGAGGACAACGTGAACGCCATGTTTTCGTAATACCATCCAATCTAAAATTTGTAAGGTTGGGACGCGGACCACTTTACTCTTCTGATCTGTATTTGGCGTATTTCTCATCGTCGGATAGAGTGACGACAGTGTGCGTAGGATTTCCATGGCTGTGACATCGAGAATCCGTATCCCATCCTCGGTCTCGGAAATACTCCCTTTCTGTATGGTTTCCAACCAGGCGACTTCGGACATCACCTCACCATTACATTTGATTTCTGGCCGTATTTCAAACCAGTCAATGTTAGGAGGTCGTTGAGCATCGAATGAAAATTCCCACTCTGCCGTGAGGATAGGCTTCTGGTGATAAAACAGTTCAATGCCTGCTGCCTGGAGTTTCGCATGGAGTTCTGGCAGTTTGGTGTGGAGCGTGGAGAGCGGGATCGTCATTCTGTCATGCCTATCCATATTCCGGAAGATGTGGTGTCCAAAAATTTCGCAAGGAATGGCATATAAGAGTGCCTGTTTCACTTTATCATTTGGGAGAAAGATCCACTGGTTATTCACATAGGTGAGCCGGAAGTCTTGTTCTCGGTAGAGCATGTGCCAATCTTTGAGCAAATGTTGAGCTTCGGATTTGACGGCATAGGCTTGAAACTCGTTGACGGCCATTGCGTCTTTAATGATGCGGTTTGCCTCGGTGGGTTGTAATGTCCCAAGTAGTCGAAATAATGCTTCAAGCAGTAGCGTCTTGCGCTTACGAGATTTGAATGTTTGAGGGAGATCTTTGGCCTGTTCAATATTGAGAATATATTGGAACAGTTGCGCGTGGGTTCCAATATTATGTCCGTCGACACGACATTCCGTTTGTAAAACTGCCAGTGGTTCTCGCAGATTGGCTTGAATTGGAGCTATGACGTCATCGTGCGGAAGTATGCTGAGCCGATAGGTGCGCGACGGTGTGGAATTCTCGTTCAGGTTACATTCCTGTAGCGTCGCATCGCGTCCGTTAATTTTTAAGATAAGATGTTGAGACACGTCCTCTTTTCGATTGAAATTAAGATGCAGTTGATCTAATGCATCTATGGGCAATTGCAAAGGCTGACGATGTCTCCTTGTTCCCGGTATCCGGGATGCCGTACGTAGGCGGTCCGTTTGTTGCCGGGTTACCGATACGGTGGTCGGTGGTCGGAGTCCTAATGGCCGTCTCCAGGATTCGGCGTCGAGCATGTTTTCGACGAGGGTGTAGATTTCCCAGCCTTTGACATCGTGAAGAGGGGCGAGGGTTTGAGACTCAAGGTCGGCGACGAGGCGTTGAAATGGACGAGCTTGAGGCTGGATGGTGCCGCGCAAAAGACAGCGATTATGGACCTCGATATGGTTTTCTCTGACATCAAGTTCTGTCGCGGAGTGATAGTGCCGTGACGGACGCCACGTGAGAGTGGTCTGTTGTTCCTGTGTGTCAAAGACCAGTGGATGCGTGTTGCCATATTGCTCAAGGTATGTGACGAAATTTTCATAGGCTAACCACGACGGGTCAAAAGTTCCCCTCATGAGGAGTGTCAGTTCGGTCGGGATACCATAAAAGGACCGACACAATTTCCCGTCTTTTTTTATGGCGATTTCCGGCAATGATTCATGGTCGGACAATACCACTTCCAACCCTGAGGCGGATGGCGCGGTCTGCGTATGAAGTGTGTGAGATGATGATGGCGGCAGCAACTCTTTTCGTAGAAGATTTCGACGAGCCGTATGGTTTCCAGGAAGTGAAAAGGTTTCAGGTACGAGGGCGTTGATGGTCGTCAGAAGCGCACAAATGACATGTTTACATTGAGAGGTCGAGGTCCAAGCTGGACAGTCGCAGGTATATCGGAGGTCAGGTTGGTGTGCAGAAAATTGAACGGAGTAGCGTTGACTCCCTCGCACATAGGCTGTCAGAAGTGTCTGATCAGTATTCCATTTATAGAATTCCAACCGTTCTCGCGAATAGTAATCATAGCCTCGAAGGATATAGTCTTTAGGCGCCAGAGCATAGATATGGTTTGGTGGAAGGGCTTTCAGTCTTTCGAGGATATGGGAAGCTTCAGTCTGCATAATATGTGAAAAAGATCTTGTGACGGCTGCGCTGATGACGGATCAACCGTGCTGTTCGACTCAATATGTCATTGAAATTCATAGTAAGCAAAAAGATTGTCGTTGGGCAAAGAGTATCGTAAACAAACGATGATTGCCAGTCAGTTGAGTCAAGGTTTGGTGAGAGGCCCGTCACATCTTGTCAGCGTCAGAAATTCAATAAAGCCGTGCTCGTCGTCATGATGTCTCAGGCGTGGGAGAGGGAAAGTGATTGTCCATCAGCTAATATAAAACGTTGATGTGATGAGACGATGCAAACGGTGTGGAGATGGTAGCTGGAGCCGAAGGGGGTGTTCGGCTGGAGATTTCTTATTGATCTCGATTGACCATATACTGGGACACAATCGCCAATGACCGTTTGGCCATTCCATCCGCAAACGGTTCTAAGTCTAGACTGGCAGCCATGACATATTCTTCAGCCTTCTGCGTGGCGTAGGTCAAGGAATGGTGTTCATGCATTAGGTTAATGATAGTGGTTAGGTCTTCATCAGTGATGGCGCGACTTTGGACTTTTGATTTAATCCACTGCCGTTGGTCATCTTCACATGTTTGAAAGAGATGGAGTAGAGGCAGGGTGACCATACCCTGCCGAATATCTTTCCCTAAAGTCTTGCCCAGTCGCGCTCCATCTGCCAGGTAGTCTAAACAATCATCGGTCAGTTGAAAGGCCATTCCTAAATTTAACCCGAAACGAGCCAGGGCGGCCTGTTCTGCTGGAGTGCCTTCACCGATGGCGGCTCCAATTTTACACGAGGCAGCAACGAGGGTTGCGGTTTTATACTCGACAATTTGCAAGTATTCCGGTTCAGTAATTTCTGGACGACTATTCGCACACAATTGCAAGACTTCACCCTCAGTCATTTTCCGGCAGGCATCAGCTAGCGATTCATTAAAGCCATGATTGTGAAATGAGGCAATCTGGGTCATGGCTTGAGAATAGAGGTAATCTCCGACAAGGATGCTGGCGTGATTTCCCCAAATACGCCGAGCCGTTTTTTCTCCGCGACGAATATCTGCCTCATCCAAGACGTCATCGTGGAGCAACGTCGCAGTGTGGATATACTCGATTAAACTGCCGAGTAGGAGATATTCTCGTTGAATGAATCCGCAGAGTTTGGCACTGAGGATGAGCAATAACGGACGAATCCGTTTACCACCACTCGCCATGATTTGGCTTGAGATGGTATTGATCAGAGAGGCTTCAGAATTAAGATTTTTGTGGACTTGTAATTCAACTTCATTCAACTCCTCTCGATGGGCATCCCATACATCAGCCATATTGGTGAGGTTTTGAAGAGTTGGGCTGTTACCACTCATGGCGGGCGATACTAGGCGGTATCCGATAGATTGTCAAGCAAAAGGAGTCGATTCAACGAGCCGTTGGACCTGAGATGAATTGTGACGTTTTGTTCGAGTTTTCATTACACTCTTCGCCTTGACAGTGTCTGAATTCTTCAATTAATGTTATCCCTTAGTTTTCAAGGGCTTAATTCTCATTCACTTCCTAAACTTCGCTTTATGACGAATGATGGTTGGACCCTCTGAAATGAGGGAGGGACTTCTACATTCTAAGGTTAGGGAGAGTAATCGATTGGATTGATTTCCAGCGAAGGATATGACGTACTCATGAACATCCCAGGCTTCCCTCCAGCTCAAGGTTTATACAACCCCAAAGACGAGAAGGATGGGTGTGGAGTCGGCTTTATTGCACACATCAAAGGGGTGAAATCTCACGGCATTGTTCAGGATGGTCTACGGATCCTCGAAAACTTATATCATCGAGGCGCTCAAGGTTGCGATCCATGCACAGGAGATGGCGCGGGCATTCTTCTTCAGATTCCGCACCAATTTTTTAACCGTGTCTTGAAAGATCAGGGAACGACTTTGCCTCAGGCTGGCAGCTATGGGGTAGGAATGGTCTACATGCCTCAGGAAGAGAAATCCCGACGGCAGTGCGACGTGTTGATAGAAAAGATCATTCGGGAAGAAGGTCAGGAATTTCTCGGATGGCGTGATGTGCCAGTCAAAGAAGAAGCCATTGGGGCTCAGGCGAGGACGACTCTCCCGGTTATTCGCCAATTTTTTATTGCACGTGATCTCCTCAATGAAGCACAATTTGAGCGAAAGCTGTATGTCATACGAAAACGTATCACGCATGCAATTCGAGAGTCTGCAATTGCAGATCGTGAACATGTCTACATCTGCAGTCTGTCAGGTCAGACGATTGTGTACAAAGGCATGTTGCTTCCACAGCAAGTTGGAAATTTCTATCCTGACCTCGCCGACCCCGCCTTTGTTTCTGCGCTGGCGTTAGTGCACTCTCGGTTTAGCACCAACACCTTTCCGACCTGGTCCTTGGCCCATCCCTACCGGTTTACGGTCCATAACGGTGAAATTAATACTCTGAAGGGTAATGTGAACTGGATGAGGGCACGGCAAGGTCGCTTAGCGTCGAAATTGTTTGGTGATGATCTTCAGAAGCTATTTCCGATAACAGATGATGAGATGCAAAGCGATTCAGCCTGCCTGGATAATGCGATTGAATTTCTCGTGATGGCTGGTCGTCCGCTTCCGCATGTCATGATGATGCTCATTCCTGAGCCTTGGGTCGGGAATCCGCAAATGGATCTCGATCGCCGTGGGTTTTATGAATACCATGCAGCCATGATGGAACCGTGGGATGGTCCTGCGGCCGTGTGCTTTACTGATGGAAAACTCATTGGGGCTACCTTGGATCGTAATGGCTTACGTCCATGTCGCTATCAAGTGACAACAGACGATTTGGTCGTGTTGGCATCCGAAGCCGGAGTGCTGCCTGCTGAACCAAAAAATATTCGTTCCAAAGGAAGGTTGCAGCCTGGACGGATGTTTGTCGTTGATACGGTGGAAGGTCGGATCATTGATGATGAAGAGATAAAGTCGGATATGGTAAAACGGAAACCCTATCGACAATGGCTCACAGAGTATCGGGTGTCATTAGACGAGTTGCCGGAGCCCTTTAACGTTCCTCAGCCTGATCATCCGACAATTCGTCAACGCCAACAGGCGTTTGGCTACACCATCGAAGAATTGAAAATGGTGTTAATTCCGATGGCGGTCACAGGGGAAGAACCCATTTCTTCTATGGGCACGGATACACCGCTGGCTGTGCTTTCACAAAGGCCGCAATTACTCTTCAAGTATTTTAAGCAGCTCTTTGCCCAAGTCACCAATCCTCCCATAGACCCCATTCGCGAACATCTTGTGATGTCGCTCGTGACCAACATCGGTCCGAAACCCAATGTGATTGCAGAAGTTCCAGAGGCGTGTCGACGGATTAAGTTGCAGCAACCAATCTTGACGAATGCGGAACTTCAGAAAATTCGAGACTTTGGGGATCCAAATTTTAAAAGTAAGACCCTTTCCTTGCGCTTTCGGGTTGCAGAAGGTCCTGAAGGCTTGGCGTCTGCGATAGATCAACTCTGCACTCAAGCGTCGAAGGCTATCCAAGACGGAGAAAAGTTTCTTATTCTGAGTGATCGCGGGGTCAACGGTGAATGGGCCCCGATCCCCAGTTTGCTTGGAGTATCTGCTGTGCATCATCATTTGATTCGGCAAGAAACTCGCACGGAAGTCGGGTTGATATTAGAGACTGGTGAACCACGGGATGTTCATCATTTTGCGTGTTTAATCGGCTATGGTGCAGGTGCGATCAATCCTTATCTGGTTTTTGAATCCCTCGTTGACATGGAACGGGAAGGATATCTTCCTGAGGGAGTTGATGCTCAAACGGCCGAAGGCAAATTCGTGAAAGCCGTGGACAAAGGACTGCTAAAAATATTTTCGAAAATGGGCATTTCGACACTTCAGTCCTATTGCGGAGCGCAAATTTTTGAAGCTTTGGGTTTAAACCCTGAACTCATCGACCGCTACTTCACGGGGACGGCCTCTCGAATTGGGGGAATTGGCATTCGGGAAATCGGAGAAGAAACATTGAGGCGGCACTCCCAAGCTTATGAACCGGTGCCTCTTCGACAACTCGATTTTGGTGGGGAAATTCACTATCGGATTCAGGGAGAGCATCATAATTGGAATCCTGATGTCATCTATAAACTCCAACATTCCACGAAGACCAACGATCCGAAGACGTTTGCTGAATTTTCAACCCTCGTGAATGAAGAGCAAAAGCGGCGATCCACACTTCGCGGGCTGTTTGACTTTTCCTTTATAGAGACCCCTCTTTCTCTTGACGATGTTGAGCCGGCCAAAGACATTGTGAAGCGATTTACGACCGGGGCGATGTCGTTTGGCGCGATCAGTAAGGAAGCGCATGAAACACTCGCGATTGCCATGAATCGTCTTGGGGCCAAAAGCAATACGGGAGAAGGGGGAGAAGATCCAGAGCGCTTTGGCGTGCAGGACAATGGAGACTCGAAAAACTCCTACATCAAGCAAGTGGCGTCGGGACGATTTGGGGTGACCGCCCATTATCTCGTCAATGCCAAAGAGTTACAGATTAAGATGGCGCAGGGCGCTAAGCCTGGGGAAGGTGGACAGTTACCGGGGCATAAAGTCGATGAGGTGATTGCCCAGTTACGTTATTCAACGCCGGGCGTACAACTGATTTCACCTCCTCCTCATCACGATATTTATTCGATTGAAGATCTTGCACAATTAATCTTTGACTTAAAAAATTCCAATCCGGAAGCCGCCGTTTCTGTAAAGCTAGTCTCCGAAGTTGGAGTCGGAACCGTGGCTGCGGGGGTGTCGAAAGCGCATGCCGATAAGGTGTTGATTAGTGGAGATTCCGGTGGAACCGGGGCCTCCCCGCTTTCCTCGATCAAGTATGCCGGGATTCCATGGGAGTTAGGATTGGCGGAAACCCATCAAACCTTAGTGCTGAACGATCTTCGTGGAAGAATCAGAGTTGAAACCGATGGACAATTACGAACGGGACGAGATGTCGTGATTGCCGCGTTGCTTGGAGCTGAGGAGTTTGGATTTTCGACAGCCCCCTTGATTGTTGAAGGCTGTATTATGATGCGGAAATGCCATCTGAATACTTGTCCAGTCGGTGTTGCGACGCAAGACCCTGAATTACGAAAACAATTTGCCGGAAGTCCGGATCATGTTGTCAATTATTTCTTTTTCGTGGCAGAAGAAATTCGAGCTCTCATGGCAAAACTCGGATTTCGAACTCTGAAGGATATGATTGGACGAGTTGACAAGTTGCGCGTGCAAGCGGCGGTTGATCACTGGAAAGCGAAAGGACTGGATTTGTCTCCGTTGTTAACAAAGCCGAACGTCGGCCCAGATGTGGCGACCTCCTGTGTTCAAGAACAGGACCATGGGTTAACTCACATTTTAGACAATCAATTAGTTGAGCTGTGTCGTCCGGCGATTGATGAGGGTACACCCGTTTCCCATGAACTCAACGTCCGCAATGTGAATCGAACCGTTGGAACGGTGCTTTCCAGTCATGTGGCCAGAAAATACGGAGTGAAGGGTCTTCCGGAGGATACGATCAAGATTCGATTCACTGGATCTGCCGGACAGTCATTTGGAGCGTTTCTGTCCTCTGGGATTACTCTCACCTTGGTGGGGGAGTCCAATGATTATCTTGGTAAAGGGTTGTCTGGCGGGAAAATTATTGTGATGCCGCCACCGGGGGTGACCTTTGTGCCGGAAGAAACAATTTTGATTGGGAATACGTCTCTGTATGGAGCAACGGGTGGAGAAGGGTATTTTTATGGTATGGCCGGTGAGCGCTTCGCCGTGCGGAATAGTGGCGCGCGGACGGTGATTGAGGGCGTGGGCGATCATGGCTGTGAGTACATGACTGGCGGTGTCGTCGTGGTCCTTGGAAACACTGGACGAAACTTTGCGGCAGGAATGTCCGGTGGAGAAGCCTATGTGCTTAATGAAGCGGGAACTTTTGAGCTTCGTTGCAACTTGGGGATGGTTGAACTCGAAACGGTGTTAACGCCTGATGATAAAAAAGTCTTACGGACCATGATCGAGTCCCATGTTCACTATACCGGAAGTCGAAAGGGGAAAATGATTTTAGAATCTTGGGATTCTATGCTTCCGAAATTTGTCAAAGTTATGCCAACCGATTATAAGCGTGTGTTGCAAGAGCGGAAAGCGGCGTTTGCCAAGGCTCATGCTCAACGAGGATTGGAGATGGCTGGTCGTGGCTGACCCTAAAGGCTTTATGAAATTTACTCGAGAGGGGCCGCAACGGCGTCCTGTAGAGCTGCGTGTCTTGGATTGGAAGGAACTCTATGAGCCATTTCCTGATGAACGACTTAAGATTCAAGGGGCGCGATGTATGGATTGTGGCGTGCCGTTTTGTCAGAGTCCCTCGGGTTGTCCTGTCGTCAATTTGATTCCTGAGTGGAATGACCTCGTCCACCGAGGCCGCTGGAAAGATGCGCTGAAGGCTCTGCATACGACCAATAATTTTCCGGAATTTACTGGCCGTTTGTGTCCGGCACCCTGTGAATCCGCTTGTGTGCTGGGGATTAATCAAGATCCCGTTTCGATTCGAGTGATCGAATGGAACATTATTGATAAAGGGTTTGACGA
>BQIX01000117.1 GCA_021604145.1 Nitrospirales bacterium | reverse complement strand
GTAGCGTTGTCGGCCTTTGTTGGTCCCACTTTTGACATTGTCCGCACTGGCACACCGTGGGCAATTCAGCATCGTCACACCTCCCTGGAAATGGTTAGGAGGTAAGTTTAATGCATATATCTTAAATTAACAATGCCCTTTTTTCATAGTATCTGAATGTACCCAACCCCTACAAACGAAGCTAGAATTATTGTGAACGAGCGTTCGATTGGTTAGGTCGCTCCGGCGTGCAGTTACGCTCGAACGACTTGCGCGATTGCGCACAGTTTCGCCCGCCCAATATTTGAGCCAATCAATCGATTTTTGTCCGTGTGCTGTTTGGGAGGCCGTCTGTCTCCCGCTATGTCGCTAGTTTTTCCCAGTAAACCAGATTTTTATTCTTTACTCAAATATTATTCACATCTTTTGGTGGAAATGGCGACCAAAGATGGTCTTGAGATCGAAGAGTAGACATGCCATTTCCAGGCCATTTTTTCCGACAAAAAATATATATGGGGTCAGACTCGAATTAATGTAAAGTTCTGGATGTCCGTGCGCAGCAAAGAGTGTGGTGATGAGATATGTTGCGTTAAGGCTCATATGTCAACAAGTCATCCTTATCTTACTCGACCACCCACCGACCCTGAGACTTGATTGCGTCATACATGACATCGGGTGCGAGATTGGCTCCATTTGCCCCATTTGCCCACTGTATAGCCCCCATCACAACCCCAACTTTCGAAAAAGCCTCTTCATCCCGTAATGGCTCAAATATTGTTCCGGCAATTTTAGGACTATTCAGAAAGTTACGCAGGTCGACTTCACCCGTTGTTCCGTCTACAAAGGTGACGTGTAAACACAAGTTAGCTTTCGCGCTCACGGAAGTGACGTGCCAGGGAACGACATGCCGGATGGTTGGTTCTCCTTCAGGGGGTCGATGGGGTTTGTATGTTTGAGTTGGTTGCATAGATTCCAGTCCTCCATCAGTTCCTCACGATGATCTGTTGCCCACTCTAGCGCTGAGGCCATGGCACGACGAGGTAGCGAGCCTCACAACACGCGAAGCTCTCGCACATCGATCAACGCTTCATGTTCACCATAGAGTGCATAAACGTGAGGCGGGTTATGTTCCTTCCAGAACAGTTGAATGCCGATACCTTAAAAGACGCTAATCGTGAGCATGGTTATGTTTCTATGCCACCCAACCGTTCAAGAAAAGTACAGTTTCGCGAAATCAGAGTAGGTAATCGCGAATCGTATTCAGGTCATAGCATTGTAATTTGCGTCAATCAGGCAAAGTTTATTGGAACGGCTAAATGTTGGGTTTTATGAGGAATGGTATTTCTCAGATTCAATATTAAGGCTGAATAGGTGAGTCGTGTGGTATAGATATGGCGTGCTGTTAACGACGTTTCTTCCAGTAGTCAGGTTTTCGTTTGAGGTGCATGACCGCCAAAATTCGTATCTTTTCAGCTGTATGATAGTACACGATTCCAAAAGGGAATCGATGAAGGATGAATCGACGAGTGCTGTGGGAATATACTGGCCAGGCGTGTGGTGCTTGTTGAATGCGAGAGATGGCGAGTTGAATTTCTTGAAAGAATGTTTCTCCTAAACCCTCAGCCTGTTCGTTATACCAGAGTTTTGTATGTTCAAGTTCAGCGAAAGCTTCATAATGAAAAATAACTGGAAGGTCAGTTGCCATGAGTTAACCGGCGCTTGACCTCTTCCCACGAAATGGTTTTGGTTGCTCCGGTTTCAAGTTCCGACAATCTTCGTTGAATTTCTTGCTGCCATGCACTTTCCACATCAATATCAGGAATTGCCTCAAGGCTTTGAATAAGTTGTTCAGCAACTTCTGCTCGTTCGTGAATTGGCAACTTTAATGCTTGGTCAAGAATAGACTCGGAACTTCCCTGCATGGCTTTTCTCCTTGTCGTGTAAATGGCGATCTTCTACGCGATTTGTCTATATCATTGATTATAATCCTACCCAACCCCTCAAAAAAAGTACAGTATCGCGAAGTCGGAAAAGTTGTCCCAAATCGTATCCATGCGATTGCGCCGGAACGCGGATCAATTGAGGCTTAGGATACGATTGCAAGTCTAAAGGATTGCGGGAGAAAGACAAATAAAAGATACAGTCAGGAAGGAATGTGCCAACAGTAGTCTTGATTACGGTCCGGTCTGCACGACGGTTTCGACGGCAAGGCCCTTTTGATTGCTGGTTGGCATGTAGTGCAGCTTTTCAAATCCAATGACTCGTCCGGCCTTATCTTTCATCAGAATAACTTCTTCGCTGGTTTCCTCACACACATGTTCCAGGGAAGGATCCGCTAACCACACGGTCAGTGTGTGGCCCGCCGTATCATGTATTACTTTGATCTTGTCCATAGAGAATCTCCTGTCTTTATCGTATCGGTTGGATAGGCTGTGATCACAAATCCTGTCCCATTTTCTTTTCTGACAACGACACAAAGCCACCGAGTTCTAGCCATACCATAGAATAACAAAACATTCTGATCTTTTTTGCTTCGACGAACTTCAGTTGGCTCTTTGAGAACTTTCTGAATGTCTTGTTCTCTGCCTGTCAACACTGGATGCTTTTCCGAAATAATAAACCGCCAATATTCTGCAGTGCACCGGACTGTGAATCCAAGAGGAGACTCCACCTGAAACTGCCAGTCGTTCATGCAATTTCCAGAGGGCCACGCCAGTGCACTTGTTTTGCACGTCTTCGTCTCATTATATCCTGGACTTCCCTACAATACACGCGGAAAGAGAAAACTGAAGGAATGTGTTTGGCTGGTTCAATGGCCTGGAGTGCACGCAGCCAGAGGTTGGTTGACTCCTCGCTCAAACTAGAATGCCCGCTTCTTTGGCATTTCGATACCAACTATATTCACCGGCTTCATACACATTCACATCGACTGGCATGGCATGAATCGGACAGTCTGTCTCTAGTTGCAGAGGATAAAGGGCCTTGATAATCGTTCGAAGTTCTCGGCCTAGGGAGAGGGGAGGGGTGAGGAGGACCAGAATGTCAATGTCGCTGGTGGAAGACATATCGCCTCGTGCAGCGGAGCCGTAAAGAATTACCCCCTTGCAGCGATTCCCGTAGACATGCAGCAATATTTCACGTGCGCGCTGCACTAGTGTCTTGATGTTTGGGGTGTTATCCATTGTCTTGTTCTTTAATAATGTGCTGGGACGGATATGTGAAGACTCTTGAAACCTCAAGTAAGTTGCCAGATCCGATTAGCCCACGTCATTGAACCCATTACGTAATTATCATAACATAGATATGCTAGCCAACCCCTCAAAAAAAAGTACAGAGATTGGGATTCAAACCTATAGGTAAGTTAGGTTAAGCTAAGCTCGCAAGAATGTTTACGGCGAGAAGGGAAAATGTGGATAGAGAAGGATTGGCCTGTTACCAAGAAACGTGAACTCGTCTACGTGGCTTGAATATGAACTTGGGCTGCGTAGCCTAGTCGTCCTAAGAGTTCTTCACAGTCTTCCCATGTCAACCCAAATGCTCGAACGTCTGCGACACCCAACCTTGCAACGACATCTCGAATGGCAGTGAAATGAGCATTTTCAAACTTAGCCTCCATCATTGCAGATTCCGCCCACGAAACCAATTCATGCAGCGATACCTCATGCTGAAGATAGGCGGCTAGTTTATCCACGACTACTTGACGGGTAATCACTTCATTCATGGTTCTACCTTTTGATGACCGAGATCTATCGGGTACTTGTGATGGATTTCGATAAGTGTTCCTTTTTCATCATAAATTTCTTGATAAAATCGCACTGTTGTCTCGTGCGTGTCAACTTCTTTCACGTAGCGAGCTTTCCAACCCTGTCGCCCCTGAACATCGAGCCAATATTGCCTTCCTCCGGTTGAGAGCATTTCCCAATTTGGGAATTTTCGTTCATTATGTTCACGGGAACTCACCTGGCTGTATTTTTAGATAGAGGAGAAGCCATTATGCTTCAATTTCGATATTTTCAGTCTACAGCAATTCCTTAGCTAATCCTACCCAACCCCTCCACAAAAGTACAGTTTCGCGAAACTGGAAAAGTTGTCCCAAATCGTATCCATGCGATTGCGACGGAACGCGGATCAATTGGGTTTTAGGATACGATTGCGGGTATGAAGGTTAGTGGGAGAAAGGCAGAGAAAAAATACATTCAGGAGGAGTTCGGCAAACTATCTTTCACTCCACCATCCACCGACCCTGAGACTTGATTGCGTCGTACATCACCTCGGGAGCGAGATCCGCTCCATTTGCCCACTGTATAGCCCCCATCACGACCCCCTACGTTCGAAAAAGCCTCTTCATCCCGTAAGGGCTCAAATATTGTTCCGGCAATTTTAGGGCTAAAAAAGATGAATGCTGTGACAGAACGGTGGAATAACGAGAGGGCAAGACCGTCTTTCGAGAACCGCTGTCGGGGAGGACAGCAGAGTGGGCGGCTGATTGCTGCACGAACGATCGGTTTATTCAATTGCACCCCAAGCCTCAGCCCGCTCCGCCCACTTGTCTTCTTTCGCACTGATCACCCATACTCTATCCACATCACGGGGGACTGGATCATGAGAGAAAAGACCATGGCGTGCTGGTGCTGTGGGAGTCCTACGAAGGCATGGGGGCTTGATTCGCTTCGTACTCCAGAAAGCCCGGATGGTCTGTTGAACGACTCCTACCATAGGGCCGCATGCGTGTGTTGACCATGGAACTTCAGATTGGGGGTTCCCTGGTGCGCCGACTATCACTGCCGACACTCCGCATGAGGCGTGCGTGAAGATGCGTCGACGCGCTGGGCGGAAGTCGTGGGCCGGTTGGTCTGGCTTACGCGCGTCCTTCTCCCTGGGTTATGCCACGTCTAGAACGGTCGTGTTTCTTATTCTGCTCGGGGGCTTTTTCTGGGTTGGCTGCCAATCTCCGGCACAGCCCCGTTCACAGGATGCTCACCTGGAACCCTCTTTGTCCTGTGAGGCAATCGGGACGCAGATCAGTTTGCCAGATCGGATCTCTACCCTCCGGGATATTTACCGGGCCTTCTCTGCCGGATGTGACGACACGGTGATTACGTATGGCACACAGGCCCAAGATACGTACAAATACAAGATGTTTCGGGTGCTCAAAGAAGCCAGTAACATCTTTTTGCCTGATGGGACGTTGATCGACTACGTTCTGGAAAGTTACGAACGTGGGTTTCTGAGTGTTCTCTTGGCCATCAGCTACTATCGTCAACACAATCTTGAAGCTTCTCAAGTGGAATTGCGAAGGCTGGACCATGAAATTTTCACGCCGCTGTATAACTATGGGGCCGATCCGATCAATCTGCTCTTTAGCGCAGTCCTCTGGGAAGTGCTCGGTGAACCGTCTGAAGCGTGGGTCGATTGGAACCGTCTGCAAGGACAAGAAGGCCAGGATGCGGCGGTTCGGACCTTTGCGTCGCATCGCCTGGCCCAGTTGAATGGGAGCGAAGGCTCTGCTGCCGATTGGAGTGTGTATGCTATCGGGCACTTTCCTGGCATTGATTGGAATATTGACTTCCAGGATTCCTCCACGGGGTACTTTTCGGTGAATCCCCAACACAGCTTTCTTCCCGCCTGTTTCTCCGAGAGCGGTGTGCGCATTTCGACCCACAGTTGGTTTCAGAAAATCGCGTTGCGCCATGATCAGGGCTATCATCCCTTGCTCCATGCCCAGAGCTGGCTCAGGTTGCCCTTCGGGGTGGCCTATAGCCTCATCACCTTTTCCGCGGGGGCGGGCATTATGGTTGGGGGCTGTTTTGTCGATGTGGTAGCGGAGGGTAAGGGCGCATTGTGTCAGGTATCTATACTTGGGGGCGTGGCCGTGATGCAGGAATCTCCCCATGTGCTCCGGTATGCTCTCCGTCCCGATCTCAGGCATTGGGACAATGTCCCGTCGAGTTTCCTCTTTACCCGGGCTCCTGATGTTCAGGACGAACCGTGCTGGAGAAGTGTCTCGACTCAGTCTCAAGGTCGGACGATCAAACTTCTTGGCAGACACGATCGAAAGCCTACAGTGAAGATGGATGCCCAATGACGGCTGTCGGGAATGAGAAGGGCAGGCAAGCGATCAGGATGGTGGATGAACTGCGAAGATTTTGTGAGCTGGAACGTCACTTCGCATCTCTGACAATATCGAAGAAATTCTCCCAGCTTTGACCGGTTTTCCTTCCCAATCCAGTTGAGTTTGAGTTTTGTCTTATTTTTCATGTCTATCCATTGGGATAGCGTGAGGATTTTTGCTTGTCTATCGTCGTCATTTCGGTCCAAGTTATATGTCAACGGATCTTCAAGAGCCGTTAGGGAGGTAATTTGTTGTTCCCGGTTTTTCCCACTCTCCGTCATACTGTTGTCCATTCGACGTTGGGGTTCATGAAGAATGGGTTCAATACTCCAAAACCTTTTTGAGTTTTTCCAGCGCCTCTGCATGTTTCTTTTTGTGCATTCTTTGAATATTTTTCAATTTCCATTGTACTGCTGGAAGCTTCTCAATTACTTCGATGCCCATAAGATTCCAGTTTGGGCGCCCTTCTTTAAGCGAAATGAGAAAGGCTTTCTCGTCATCGGTTAATTCTTTCCACAGGGTTGCAATAAGGTTCTCTCTAGCTTTGAGTAAATCTTCATACGACACCGTATCGATGGTCATGCCTGCGAATTCGCTTTCATAGACCTGCCGTATCTCTTTCCTTTTGGGAGCGAGTAGCTCGCTTATGGGCCGATCATGGCTGGCGAGATAGACGACGAAGGCTTTGCGTATCTTGTCCGTTACCCCTTCCTGTTCCAGCAGAACTTTGACGTCAAATAAATCTCGTGGATGCTGGCGGTCTAATGCTGCGCAGATCTTGCCGCCATACAGGTCCGGGATTGATAGCACACATGCCGTCACCGAACGCTCAAACATGTCTTCCGCGCGTTGAGTCAGCGCTCGTTCTTCTGGTGGAAACACGGCTCCTCGAATCACCTCGTTCGGCTCAATTTTGATTCGGGTTTGGCCTGTTGTTACAACCAGCTTTGTGATCCGGTGTGGTTCTTGTCCCTGACTTTCCTGGGTTTTCACTCCAGGCATAGCCCTTTTAAGTGCCACAGCGATTCGGCGGAGTGCATCGCTGATTTTGTTCAGGGCCGTGTCACGCGGCTCCTCCACCGGTAAATATGCCAGGTCAATGTCTACAGACAATCGTGGCATGTCCCGCACAAAGAGATTGATCGCGGTCCCGCCTTTCAGCGCAAAACCTGTTTCTGCTGCGATGTGCGGGATCGTTTGCAGTATGAATTCTACTTGTTTGAAGTAGGGGCTTTCTTTCACGTCCTTATTCCTGCTGTTGCTCAACCATTTCGACTCTCCGGTACTGTGATGAGGTACGTGGGGTCCAATTGCCCGCCTTTGACCAACATGCGTTTCCCTTTGCCGAATGCCACCTGTGAGGGGTCAAGCTTTTTTACCCACGCATGTTTGCAGGTTTCGGCCAGTACCATGAACAGGCGCTTGACCTTCACCGATGTGCAGTCTTCAAGCAATGCTTGAACCAGTCGTGGGCGTAAGGTTGTTAACCCCTCCATCAAGAGTTTCGCTTCTTCATATGATTCTCGTTTTGGGATCTCATACAGCATCTCCATAATTGCCCGCTCTGGTGTCGATAGTCTGACCACATAGGAGCCCATATCTTTTTGTGTGAGGCCATGCTTGTTTTGGCTCATGAACAAGTTGGTTGTGGCATACCGGATTTTGACGTCCCAACGATATTGTTTGAACCACAGCGGAAGTTTGATATTTGGTAAGCCAAACAGCGTGACCGTTATTCCTTTTCCCATGGGCAAGAAATGCGCATATCCCTGGAACGAGAGTGCGGTTTTTCCGCCCATGTGTATGGGAAGTCTTAATTGTTCTTGGAGCGCATACAGACCACCCGTCCACTCGACCTTCTCGCCTTCCCTGACATAGGCCCCTCGACCAATTCTCCGCACCCATGAGGTTTTTTCATACTCACGCATCAATTGCTGATAGGCCCCCTGCTTTTCCAGCCATGGCAATACCGCTACCGTGTTGTACGGCCATTTTTTGAGGATTTGGTTTATTTTACTTCCACTATAACTAGACATTATTGTTAATATAGACTGGAAGTAAACTCTACGCAAGCAGGAAGTTTTTATGAATTCTTATTTCACAAGAATATCTTGTTGTCCTGAGCCTAGGGTGAACGAAAGGCTGATTACGACTCAATCATTCCTTTTCCCGTCCTTGCCAGCGGACGGCTTGCTGTTGTTCATCAGCTAGCTTGCTTACTCAATAATGCCTGTTCTGGGATTGAGATTAAGAGTTGAGCGATGCTTGCCGGTTGGGGAAATAAGCGATGAGTCACTTCTTCTTCCAATATTTCGTTCTGATCAGTTACCCCCGTGCAGATGAGATCATCCTCTACTTGGTTCAAGGCCTTAACTGTGGGCCGTGAGACGTTGAGGATTTCCGACTTGCCAATTAACGATTCGATGACACTAACTTTGCCTTTCTGTTTGTTATAGTCGAACACCAATTCTGCTGGTTCTACAGTGCGGCACGTGGCCTGTCGCAGAATTCGTTTGGAAGTTATTGGTTTCGCTATAGTCGATAGAGATGCGCCTTTACCGACCGTCTGTCTTCCCCTGTGCCGTTAATTTTTCCCAGTAAATCAGACTATTGTTTTCTACTCAAATATTTTTAGCAACTTTTCGTGGAATATGAATAGACTATAAACAGTGATGGTTTTGAGACTGCATGATTAGGACAGGACATTTTTAGGCCAGTGTCAGGAATAATATTCTGGTTTTCTTTTCCTCCGTCTTGAGTCGCTTTGAATTTTGTGGATTTGGTTTCGTTGCTCACATCGACTCTGATGGTCAGATTCACTGATTAGCATTTCGGTATTGCGTCAAATATCAGATCATTCGCTTCGGCAATGCGTTCCATTTACTGCCATCCTCCTCTCGATTTCGTCGGTTAGTCAGAGTATTCCAAGTTGAAGTGTTACCCTTCCTTGACATCGAAGGAATGGAAGAAACAAAATATCCTATAATCTTATAGGTTTATGAATTGATGTCCTCTCGCGACTTCGTTACCTAAATGAAACGCTTGTTCCCACGTCTGAGTCTCAAGGGTAAGACCATTTTGGCCATGGTGCTGGTTGGTCTTCTCCCGCTGGTCCTGTCTCTTCTTCTTACCTATTTCGAAGAGCAGCGTGCCTTACGCGAAGCGGCTGGCATTAATTTTAAGGGTATGGCCGTTGAGGTTGCTCGGAAAGTTGAAACCCAGATTACTCGAGGCATTAATGAGGCTCAGCAGTTGGCGACTCTCCCTTTCATCACGAGTGCGGTGACGGACTCGAACCGGAGCTATGAAGACAAAACCTCCGAAGAAGTTTCTGAGCTTATCCAGGAATGGCAAGAACGGTGGCGGCAACGGGCACATCAGGATCAATTTCCTC
>BQIX01000116.1 GCA_021604145.1 Nitrospirales bacterium | reverse complement strand
GCTCAACACGAGAGTTCTCGGGAACCGTTCGGTGGGTCATGGCAACCGGACATTTAGTTCCTCCGGGAGGTCGAGTAGACCATAGAAGATTTGGTCTCCCAGGAACCTTGTTCTTAGATCTGATCGATATTCGATAACGATGCTCTTAATAAGGAGGTTGGGTCATGAAGCTTGGCACATTTATTACGGCCATAATCGTTGAGCTGGTCGTTTTTCAGGGCTGCACACACATCAGACCTCCAATGACGCCGCCTCAAATGGAACGAATCATTCACGCTGAGGTTTCTTCACTCGATCATCCATTGTACTACAATCGATTTGGGTCAGTGAATCCTTACGGCATGATCTATGCGCTTGATCGCGATGTGGTTACGGTTCAAGAAGGAGACGAATGGATCCCAGGCCTTGATTGTCCGTCCAGTGTTCGCCTGAGAGATGGAAAACGCCCTCGTCCTCTGGTCTTACGTGGAAACGTCGGAGATGTCCTTGAGATTACATTTACCAACAGATTACTGGACCAACAGCCCGATATCAGTCAATGTACGTTGGTCGACTCTGAGTCACCATACTCGCACCTCCTCAGAGAGGAAGACCAGACTCCTCCCATCGATCTACCTGAGCAGGAAAATCATGCGGACGAAAGCGAAACCGCCGGAAAAGATAATGGTCTCAATGATTGGCCAGCCACGCGATCCGCGAATCTCATGATTGTGGGATTGACCTCCTTATCCGGGAACGAACCTGCCTGTAATGGTCTTGAATCGATACCGCCAGGAAAGTCGGTCACCTGCCAGTGGAAACTTGAGCGTGAGGGAACTCACCTTTTTTCGAGTCATGGGGCACCTTCTGGGGGCGAAGGCGATGGTGGAAGTCTGACTCATGGATTATTTGGCGCCGTCATTGTCGAACCACAAGGCAGTCAATGGTATCGCAGCCAAGTCACCGACGACGTACTTGATAAAGTTTGGCCACGCCATACCACAATCGTGGATGCACGAAAAGGAGTCTTAGATTATGACGCAACTGATGAGCATGGGATTCCCTATCTCAACATTCTGAAACATGAAGGTGAAAATCGATATGAACTTATTCATGGCGATCCCAACGTCGTCGTCGTTGAGGCGTCACCTGAAAATCCCGAGTCTCCCGCTTTTCGAGAATTTACCGCAATCTTTCATGATGAACTCAAGACGTTTTACGCCAATGACTTTCAAGAGTTAGAAACAAGCGGACAATTAGCAGGTATCCGTGATGGATTTGCTGTCAATTACGGGTCTAGTGGCATGGGGTCCATTCTATTAGCGAACCGCAAAGGCATCGGACCTTCAGCAAAATGCAAAGAATGCCTGTATGAAGAGTTTTTCCTCCAGTCTTGGGCTAATGGAGACCCCGCACTCCTAGAAAACTTCGAGGATGACCCCTCGAATGTCTTTCATTCCTATTTAAATGATCGGGTTCAATTTAGAAACCTTCACGCAGGTCCGAAGGAAACGCATGTATTTCATCTGCACGCCCATCAATGGCTCTCGTCTGCAGATACCAATTCAGGCACATATCTGGACTCACAAACCATTGCACCACAACAGGGATTCTCCTACGAAATTTACGATGGGGGCTTACTGAAGTGGGGAAAAGGCGGATGGTACCTCTCAAACGGAAGCGGAAATCGCAACCGTGCGCCAGGTGATTCAATTTTCCACTGCCATCTGTACCCTCACTTCGCTCAAGGAATGTGGGCTCTTTGGCGCGTCCATGATGTCATTGAAGATGGGACTCGTAAACTTCCTGACGGACAATCGGCGATGCACCTCTTTGAGAACGCAGGCATTGCGCTGTCAGGCGGATTCGCAGACTCGGATAGTACTCCCCGTTTGGGGACGGATCCGTTGACAGGATTAACAGATTCTGAACTGCATAGCGGGACTCCCATCCCCGCAGTATTGCCCTTGCCAGGTCAGGGGTTACCTCTGCTCCCATTGTACGCTCAAGAACAGGGCATGCCAGGCTATCCGTTTTATATGCCTGGGAAACCAGGACATCGTGCACCGCAACCACCTCTTGACTTCGCCAAAACTACTGAGGGACATCACCTCCACGCCGGCCTTCCACGACATGTCTTCGGCGAAAGCGAACGACGACCAAGTTATTTGACGGAGGAAGAATTCAATGAATTACCAGATGAGGCGAAAACGCCCAATCAGCTCTTGCGACATGCCTTAGCCACGGGGGATTTTCGAGAGGAATTGATTCAAGCCGATGTACAAATCCTTCCTGACGATGGAACACCGCTTGAAAAATCAGCAATGCAATTTCATGCAGGTCAGGCACCAACTGTTCGCTTAGCCGATGGCACAATGGCGACAAAAGATGTCGAAGACCAGGGCTATCCGACGCATAAACCCGAGGTTCCAACACCAGGAGAGTTTTTTGTGAACGGAGCAGATCCCAAGCCTGGTGCACCCTTTGCTGACCCTTGTGGTGCCCCATCATTTACTGGCGAACCTGAGAATGATCCGTTCACGAATGAACCTGATTTCGTCCCTGATCCTGCCATGACAGGCAATCGTCGCTATGAAGTCTCGGCTATTGAACTGGATCTCGTCGTCAACCGAGCTGGATGGCATGATCCACAAGCACGCATCAATGTTCTCACGAATGAGGCCCCTATCCTTGAAAACACAATACGAAATGACCAGGAACCGTTCTTTTTCAGGGCAGCTTCCGGAGAATGTATCGAATACCGCCATCAAAACCGCATGAGCAAAGAATTGCAGCTGGACGACTTTCAAGTGGCCACTCCAACAGACATCATTGGACAACATATTCATTTGGTGAAATTCGACGTGACATCTTCGGATGGCTCCGCGAATGGCTTTAACTACGAAGATGGAACCTTAGCTCCTGATGCCGTTGAAGAACGCATTCATGCCGCCAATGCATTTGGAGGAGCCGAGGTGAACGGAGACCGAAAAGAACTCATACATGGGCAGGATCTTGATGGAAATACGATCGGAGAATTTCAGACCACCATTCAGCGCTGGTTTGCCGATCCTCTATTAACAGTACAAGCAAAAAAGGGCCAAGGTATGTCAATGCCCAATATGCCGAACATGCCAACGATTGAACTTCCCCCCTTTCCATGCCCCAACAATCCTGAAGAAAAATGCCGTGACCGAACGCTCCGAACGGTATTTACTCACGATCATTTCGCACCATCATCCATTCAGCAGCATGGATTTTATTCGGCTCTGCTCGTCGAACCTGCCGGTTCCAAGTGGCTGAACCCTGACGGGTCTCCTCTAGAGGACGCCGATGGCCAAGCCGTTGGATCAAAGGCCATGATTGTCGATGCCAAAGATTGGATGACTCACGAAAATCACAGAGAGTTTGCACTTGCCGTCGCGGACTTTGCCCTGCTCTACGATCCACGAAAGGATACTGAACCAGAAACACATGGCATGGGACGCTTGCTGATTGAAGCAAAAGAAGCTAACGGAACAACCAATGAAATTCCGGAAAATGCTCTTCAACGACTTCAAACCCATGCGAATACATGGTGGAAACGGCAGGGTCGACCCGTTGACCCACCGGAGAAACCTGAGGCCATATCGACAGATCACCACAATCCGTATTTGGTGAACTATAAACATGAACCTCTTCCTCTGCGTGTCGGAAAAATGGAGAAAACATTGCAAACACCAGAAGAAACAGAATGCGGGCTGAAAGCCGTGAAACTTGTTGAACGTAACGGTGAGCTGAGACGAATCCTCAAAAAGAGAAAAAGTATTGATCAGCAAAAAAACGGAAAGCAAGGTGATATGGCATATATATTCGACTCATTTGAACACGGCGATCCATGTACCCCAATTCTTGAGGCGTATGAAGGAGAACGAATACAAATTCGTATGGTTCAAGGAGCGCAGGAAGTCCAGCATATGTTTTCGATTGAAGGGTTCCATTGGCCTCGGATCATTGATCACGAGCTGGATAAATCATTTTCAGTAGAAGAGTTAGCCAAACAGGACAATCGCAAAGCGCTCATTTCCACTCAAGAGATTGGGATTTCTGAACACTTTGAGATGGACCTTCCCCTTGTGGAAGACGTTGGAGGCGGACTGCAAGGAACCGATAACCTGTATCATTTTGGAACGATTGATGCTCTCTGGAATGGAGCGTGGGGTCTGATTCGCACCTACAACGGCACCGCGTCTCCTGATCCACAGTCTTGTGACCCCATTGACGAAAATGAGGAAGGTGGTAAGTGGGATCTTAGGCGGAGGGCATTGAACAACGTCGATACGGATGACACACGATGCCAATCAATCGGCAATCGATTGAGCCCGATCAAAGGTCGTGGCAATGGGAAAATAAAGATTACGAATCCAGAGGAATTTGGTGTCAATTCACGGTTTCCAACAAGTGTGTGTCCAAATACCGCACCGAAGAAAGAGTTTGTCATTGCCGCAACTCGATTGGATCGTCTGGGTGCGAATCTAAAGACAACCTATAATGCAACACAAAACCTGTATGATCCGAATGGACTTGTTCTCTTATCTATGTCACCTGAAGAATTCAAAAATACAGACCCCAAACTGACCGATCTCAAGCGCATTTATACCGAACGAACACAAGACGGTGATCTGGAGCCACTGGTCTTACGTGTAAACGCTGGAGACTGCCTTGACATTCGACTGGTCAATCATCTCTCAGAAATAGCAGAAGAGAAAAACAAGCAGGGTCTTCCTGATGCAACAGGAGACGCATTGATGCCTAGAATTGTACCTCTCAATGTCGATGCCCGTACATGCCAGGCGGACGAGCCGGACTGCGAAGACACCACGAATGTTCGACCATCTATTCACCTAGCTCTCAGTATTCCTACTCTCCCCGGGAAAAACACGGATTCCACGCTTGCCGTCGGACAGAATAATCAATTTCCTGTCTCACCAAACCTCAACAACGGTCAACAACAGCATCGGGGATTTACCTTGTATGCCGGCCTGTTGGAACTTAAGGCAGAAGCTGAAATAAACGGAAAACTCAATTGTCCGGAAGGTAGCGCCTGCCCCTTCACACTCCAAGCGATTCCCTATGCGTTTGGCACGGTCCCCATCAAAGCGTTTGGGGACATCATTGGACATGGCGTGCATGGGCTCTTTGGCGCGCTGCTTGTTGAACCGGCAGGAGCCACCTATCATGATCTTAACAGCCTGGAAGAAAAAGAAGGCTGGGAGCTTGGAACACGAGCCGTCATCAAATATTCAGATGAGAATCAGCAATCTAAACAGTTCCGGGAATTTGTGGTGATGTATCAGGACGGACTGAATCTTCATTGGCCTGCCTCATCGGATGAAAACGGGAGCAGTCTACCAGACGGGGGATCATCGAGTGTCGCGCTTGAGAATTGCCCAATCTGTGATGATTCATACGATCGCGGCGAAAAAGGTATCAATTATCGGACGGACCCGTTTTGGGCGCGACTTCGCAATGGGACACATGATGACGGAACAGCCGTAAACACCAGACCGGGATCCAACCTCAACCATGTTATATTCCCTGAAAATTTCTTCCAAGAATCGTTTGCAGAAATTCCTACTCCTGTTTATGAGGCAACAGCAGGTGAGGACGTCCGCTTTAGAGTCGTGCAACCGCATGGACGAGCACGACAACGAACCTTTCTGACCCTAGGGCATGATTACCAAGATCTTCTCCCACAATTTGGCTCCCCTCATTCGGCACTCATATCAGCTGGAAAGGCGATAACAGCAACGATAGAGGGAGGAGCCAAAGAAGGCTGCTACATGTATCGTGACGGACCATCACAAATCTTTGCCGGAGGAGCCTGGGGCCGTTTCAACGTCAATCCGTCAGACGGAACTTCCCTTGAATGTTTAGAGAAGGAACAGAACTAAATGGAATATTGGTTGACCTTAACTGTAAGATCAGAAAATTCCACTGTCATATTTTGATGATGAGATCGAAGATCAATTAGGCGAGATTGTAAAAACACACAAAAAAGAGATGGGACACTGAAGCCATATTGCAAAAACTCAATACTTCTTGAAAACTGGTGAGCCGCGAGCGGCTCGAACGCTCGACCCTCGCCTTAAAAGGGCGATGCTCTACCAACTGAGCTAGCGGCTCACCTTTGGCGATGCTAAACAACCGGCTTGCAAGTTGTCAAACAATACATGTAGGGACGTGAAAATTAACGTCGAGACTTTGAAGTTTTCTTTTTCGAAACCAGCGGACTCTTCAAAATAATCGTATGTTCTCGTTTCGACCCTGTTGAAATCATATCAATCGGACATCCAGTCAGTTCTTCAATTCTGTCTAAATATCGCTTGGCTTGCGCCGGCAGAGCTTTATAGGCCGTGATCCCTGTCGTATCGGTCGTCCAACCCGGATATCGTTCATAGACCGGTGTACAGTTTGCCAGGATATCGAGGTCTTCTGGCATTTCTTTATAGAGTTTCCCTTGATATCGATAGCCATTGCAAATCTTCAGTTCTTTGAAACCATCAAGCACATCAAGCTTCGTCACGGCTAAAGAGGTCAAGCCATTGACGCGGACAGCATGGCGAAGCAGAAGTGCATCAAACCACCCACATCGGCGAGCTCGCCCGGTTGTTGCACCAAATTCTTGGCCCTTAGCTTTGAGATTTTCACCAATTTCGTCGATTAGTTCCGTCGGAAACGGCCCTCCCCCAACCCGAGTGGTATACGCTTTTGTCACGCCAAGGACGGCGTCAATTTTCGTAGGTCCAACGCCGGTTCCGGTGCAGGCACCGCCGGCACAGGAACTCGATGAAGTGACATAGGGATACGTCCCGAAATCAATATCTAAATGCGTGCCTTGTGCACCCTCAAAGAGTATCGGTTTCTCTTGATTGATCGACTTCTCCAAGAGAAGCGAGACATCGGCAATATATCCCTGCAGCCGTTGCGCATAGCCCATATACTGCTCATAAACTTTGTCGACATGAAACCCGTTGGTCTTATGGATATGGCGTAACAGACTATTGATCTCCACAAGGTTATCTTCTAACTTTCGCTTAAACCCTTGAGGGTTCAACAGATCTCCAACGCGCATCCCGATGCGGGCCATTTTATCGACATAGGCTGGACCGATTCCTCGCCCGGTCGTCCCGATCCGACGAGCTCCTTTGGCTTCCTCAGCCGCTCGATCAATCGCCTTGTGATACGGCATGATCAAGTGCGCACGGTGACTGATGACGAGATTACGCCCTACCTTGATCCCCTTCGCAATTAACCCATCTAATTCTTCGATGAATCCACCGGGATCGATGGCGACCCCATTTCCTAGCACACAGAGTTTCCCTCGGTATAAAATTCCTGAGGGAACAAGGTGGAAGATAAACGTCCCCCGGTTGGTAATAACCGTGTGACCAGCATTGGACCCTCCCTGATACCGGACTATGATCTTCGCTTCTTTCGCAAGCAAATCAACGATTTTGCCTTTTCCTTCATCGCCCCATTGGGAGCCCACTACAATCAGATTCGCCATAGAACCATCCTACTGTTGATGCCCGGTGCAAAAAAATCACAAACAAAAAAGCTCTGACAAACGACTTGCCAGAGCTGCCAGTGTCATCGTATGTCGCACGGTAAACTTTGTCAATATACAAACATCGTCAACCCTCAGGCCCAGCCCACATGTTAGACCCACACGTTGCTTGCATTTGCCTCACTTGAGGCAGAAGCTAGATTGGCCGTCACTCATTAATAATCCTCTCCCGACGTCCTTTCCACTTCACCATTTTACGCTGTACACCCCAGGGTTTACGCGTTTCCTTACCTTGACCGATACCACATCCCATGTTAGCATCATCCTTGCGAGTGGGGCTGTGGCGCAGTTGGGAGCGCGCGTGAATGGCATTCACGAGGTCGCCGGTTCAATCCCGGCCAGCTCCACCAAATAATACCTCAGTACAGACACTTCAGCGAGCTTCGCCTTTATCTTTTTACATTCTGATGGACGCTGAGACTGCCGTATCATAGGAAAAATGCGTTAGCCCATGTTTCATATCGAAAGCCTCACGAAGGAATATCCCACAAAAACCTTATTTGACAAGGCCTCGGCTCACCTTCGCCCTGATACTCGAATTGGGATCGTCGGCCCCAACGGCACAGGAAAAACGACGTTACTTCGCATGATCATCGGAACTGACGAACCTGACGAAGGCAGAGTTCGAAAACGCCCACACTTAAAAATCGGCTATCTTCCCCAAGAGCTCGAAACCCTTCCCGGTCGAACTATTATTGAAGCCACCCACCGAAACGAATACCCCGAACATGAGGCGAAACGAATCCTCGCGGGACTCGGATTGGGTGAAGGCGACTGGGACAGAAGCATGAGCACCTTATCTGGCGGATATCGTATGCGTGTAGCTCTGGCGCACTTACTGCTTTCAGAGCCGGATGTCCTCATGTTAGACGAACCGACCAACCACCTCGATCAAGCAACACAATCCTGGCTCGAAAACTTTCTGTTATCTGCTAGAATGACACTGGTCATGATCAGTCATGATACAAGATTTTTAGACCGGATGGTGACGCACATCTGGGAATTACGGAATTACACAATCCAAGAATATCGTGGCAACTACACCAGCTTTCAAAAATTGCGGGCAGAACGGGATGCTCAAGAAGCGTCAGCCGCCAATCGACAGGCCAAGGAAGTTGCGCGCGTTCAAACCTTTGTCGATCGATTTCGCTACCAGGCCAACAAGGCTAGTCAAGTGCAATCACGCATCAAACAACTGGAAAAAGTCAAACTCATCGAACGTAAACGTGACGGCAAACGCATTCGCTTCAAATTTCCAGAACCACGTCCTAGCGGAAAGCAGGTGATTGAATTACAAAATATTTATAAAGCCTACGGGGAAAAAGTCATTTACGAAGGAATTGATTTTTCCATTGCGAGAGGGCAAAAGGTTGCACTGGTTGGTGAAAACGGCGCAGGAAAATCAACGCTGCTCAAAATTCTGGCCGGCGTCTTGGAGTTTGAACAAGGTTCGCGAACATTAGGGCACGAAGTCTCTGTGCATTATTTTGCGCAACATCAAGCCGAGATTCTCAATCCCGAACATTCCATACTCGAATCACTTGAAGAGGCGGCGCCCCAAGTCGAAATGAATTTCTTGCGCAGCATTGCAGGCGTGTTTTTATTTTCTGGCAATGATCAAAAAAAGCCGATCAAAGCACTGAGTGGAGGAGAACGAAATCGCGTGGCTCTGGCACGAATGCTGATTGAGCCAGCCAACACCTTACTGCTCGATGAGCCGACAAACCATCTCGATCCAACCTCAGTCGACGTACTCACCGATGCCCTCGCCACCTTCCCAGGAACCATTGTCTTCATTTCGCATGACCCCGTCTTTCTCTCCCGCGCCGCAACGCGCATTGTAGAAATTGATGAGGGAAAAGCAAGGGACTATATTGGCGACTACGAATACTATCTCTGGAAACGCGCTCA
>BQIX01000115.1 GCA_021604145.1 Nitrospirales bacterium | reverse complement strand
CATGATGGGCATTATTGCGCTCATGGGAGTCGTGGTGAATGACTCGCTCATTATGATTGACTACGCAAATACTAAACGCCAAGAAGGGGTGAGTCCTACCATGGCCATCAGTCAAGCGGGCATTCGGCGATTTCGTCCGATTCTTCTGACCACCTTAAGTACCTTTGGCGGGCTTGCCCCAATGATTTTTGAAACCTCTCGCCAAGCAAGATTTATGATACCCATGGCGATTTCGCTTGGATTTGGGATACTGTTTTCTACAGCCATTTTGCTGATCTTGATACCGTGTTTCTACTTGATCGTTGAAGATGTCAAGAATCTCTACGCAAAAAAAGAGCACGTCTCACATGAACCGGAACAGAGTGAATTTGAACCGCAATCCGAACCCAATGAAATTCCAAGCTAAGCACACTGACTAGCTAATGACTCCTACATAGTCAGAACTCGGGATCCGAGAACTGTCCAGCTCTTTTGTAGAGGATTGGGGAGGCTCCGCGTTCATATGTGAACGGAAGCCATGATAGGCGTTCAACCACATCATTATGATGATAGGATCATAAAGTGAATGGAGGCTCCCCAATTTACCTCTTTCTATTCGCTGATGGTTTTTATGCTTTGCTTTCTGCACTGGTTCGGACTCCCTCTTTCAACAAAGGGAGCCCATCCGTCACCAGTGGTTCTAGTCGTGAAATTTAGCTATTCAAGAACAAAGCAACTTTCAATGGCCGTTTGGTTAAAACTTTCTTCTCTGACCAAGACTTCGTATTTGAAGTTCGTCCCCAACGCGATGAACTCCGCTGGTATCGTGAAGAAGTTTTCACCCGATGGCAGAATGAGATCAAGCTTCGAAGCAAATGGCTGGTCGAGGACCTCAACCACGACCTCGTAATTGTGAATCACGACAGGAACTGGAGGTTGAACAGCAGCCCCTCCACCATTAGAATCTGGGTGTGAAGTCGTCACAGCAGGCCAGGAAATTGTCACAGGAGCAGTTGTGACAGTCGCATCATAGCCGGGGTCCTCAGCATCACAGACTTTCGCCGCAGGCAAGGCGTTGACCGTTGGTTCAGCCGGGGCCGGCATGACATGCAAGAGCGTCACCTCGTTCTCGAGCTCGTTTCCTTCAAGCGTCTTACCTCCAATCTCATAGATTCCTTCAGGAAATCGGTCAAAGATCTTCTGAGGAGTAAGTTCCGTAAAACGCGGCTCAGCACTTTCAAAAAACAGTTGCGTCATCCCCTGACGCTGTAGACGGCCGTTCGCTCGGATTTTGAGCATTTTTCGGCCATTGGGATCTTCAATTTCCAGCCTCTTCCAAGGCTCGCCATCGATCGACGCATGAATGCCTAAGTCACTATCCGTGTTGTTGAGTTCAAAAAAGAGTTGAGCTTCTGAAAACGGAATCTCGTTTCCACCTTCTTTCGCCCAACTCACTGGCACGGTGCTCGTTGTCCACAACACACATGCAAAAGTCAACACGATTGTGGGGAATGGGATCGTTGGTTTCATTGCTGCAGTCTCCTCTTTTAATGTACGTGCGGTTCTGAAATCACCAGACGACGACTGTGCTTCCTGATCTTCCGCAGGCCCTGTATCCCGTATACTGTAACCGCCTCACGTCCGCGCAGACCCATTCAACATCTTGAATCTCTCATCTCCTTTCCTTGTTTGCGTTGGAATGTCGGATACGTGGTGCATACACAACCAGCAAACATCACGCCGTCCCTGGAGCTTAAAGAGAAGCATACTCACGCAAGTTCACGAAGAACTGACCACTGAGTTACCGAGAGGTAAGGTCGGAGAAGTTTTTGTTAGGACGTCGAGGAGAAACGAGGGAGACGAATAGTAAACGTACTACCTTGTGGCGGTTCACTCGCAAGAGTGATATCGCCTCCATGTGCACAGGCCACGGCACGGGCAAAACTTAACCCTAATCCGCACCCATGTTGTGAGCGACTTTGGTCACACCGGAAAAACCGATCAAAGACACGACGCTGATCGGCCGGCCAAATACCAATTCCCGTATCGGTAACTGAGACATGCAGCCCCTGTGACTGACCGACAAGGCCAATGGAGACTTGCCCTTGGGGTGGCGTGTATTTCAGCGCATTATCGAGTAAATTTGCCAACATCCGCTGCAGCATCTGCCGATTCCCCAGTACGTGGCAATCAGAATCAAGCTTGCATGTGAGTTCAATACCTTTTTCTTCAGCGGCTGGCTCGAACAGATCACGGGCATCTTCAATGAGCTGTGACATGTTAACAGGTTCCTTATCAGTATACATCACGCCAGCTTCTGCTTCGGCGACATCTAATGTCGTATTAATCAAATGCAGGAGTCGATCACATTCTTCCAGAGTATCGGAAGCCGCAGTTTTGAAACATTTTTCGGCATCCGTGACTGAGAGCGCTCTTTCTGAGATAGCACGAATTCGAGACAACGGACTTCGAAGATCATGAGCAATATTGTCTGTCATCTCCCGCATTTCAGTAATTAAACTTCTAATGCGCTCGGCCATCGCGTTAAAGGTATCCACCAGCTTTTGCACTTCATCGCCTTGGTCTTTCATCGTTACACGACGATCAAGCTGTCCCCTCTCAATATCCACCGCGGCACGACTCACTTCTTCAATCCCCCGCACTGCCCTTCTCGCGATGATCCACCCAACACCTGAAGCAAGAGGAATCGCGACACAAAACATTCCCGCAAATACTGTGAGCAGCAGATCCATGATTTCTTCTTTTTCCTCCAGAGACTCCCCCAGATGCATGACCAGTCCTGGAGCAATTAACCCGTAGTTCGTTCGCACGGGGAATTCATGACCCTCAAGTTTTATAGTCTCCAAGGCATGTACGGATTTCGAATCTAGCACTTGTTGTAAGAATCGCTGGTTGGTCTTCAATCCGTTCCACTCGGATAAATCTGAGGCAAAGACCTCTTGACCTTCTTTGTTCAGCAAACGAAAAAAAACTTGTCCTTCATCATCAGATCCTACCTCGCGTTCGAGTTCTTGAATCACTCGGCTAGTGCCTTCAGCACTGTGAAGCACTTGGTATTCCGTTATATCTTCCTTTAAATCCTCATCCATGCGATTATTTAAAATGCTATTAACGGAGAGATACAATACACAGAGGGTCGCGATGGCAGACACGAGAAACGCAGTGCTATAGGACAGCGTCAGGCGGAAGGCTAATGTATTAGAAAATCTAGGCATCGCGGTCTCGTAACACATATCCCAGCCCCCTGATAGTATGAATGAGGGGCTTCTCAAAATCTTTGTCCACCTTTTCACGAAGTTTACTGATCCGCGCTTCAACCACATTCGTTCCGGGATCAAAGTTGTAATCCCAGACACGCTCCATAATCATGGTTTTTGACACAACATTTCCAGAATTGCGCATCAGATACTCTAATAAGGCAAACTCCTTGGGTTGAAGGTCGATCTTTTTTCCGGCCCGCCTCGCCGTACGTGCAAGAAGATCGATTGATAAATCCTGGAACGAAAGGCTAGAAGGCTCCGTAATCTTTTGGCTTCTTCGCAAGAGTGAATCGACACGCGCCAGCAATTCACTGAACGAAAATGGTTTTGTCAGATAATCATCCCCGCCATGGCGAAGTCCATCAACACGTTCATCAACCGATCGCTTCGCACTCAAGATAAGAATAGGAATATTTCTTTTCCGCTCCCGCAGTTGATCGATCACCGAGAGACCATCAAGTCTCGGCAACATCAGGTCAAGAATGGCAAGGTCATAGCTATCATAGAGCAGGGCATCAAGACCTCTCTCCCCATCATCAACATGGTCTATCGTGAAACCGGCCTCTTTCATCCCTTTCTGAATGAAATCGGCGATCACTCGATCATCTTCAATTAATAAAATTCTCATTGTTCCTCTTTCGAAATAACCCACGACACCTGATAAGGCGCCGGCTAGCATGCAACGCGATGACACCCCATATCAGGAACACACGGTGACGATGTTGCTCTCCAAATACGTCTAGGTGTTTTTCCATCTTATCGAAATCAGACACGTGACAACATTACCATATCGTGAACTTCAGAGAAGATCATTGTATCGCAATCTTGGATTCATCCTCTTAGAATAGGCAGCCTGCAGTAAAAGGGAAAGATCGTTGACTGGACACACGGTTCAATTTCATCTGAATTTCATTCGTACCCTAGGATTCATATTGGTCCTGACTCCGAACATCGTGGTGTATGCGCAAAACGAATCGTTCACGACCACAGAATCATCAGCACGTAAACCTGTAAGAATTTACAGAACCCCGGAAGAGCGAAGAGAGGCTGGGCTTGGGAAGCAAGTGACTGAGTGGCTAAAAATTGGCGGCGTTGTGGATGTGGAAAAAGAATACCGAAGAAATAATAGCGTCGCCAGAAGAGATACGAGTGAAGACCCTGACCCAGAATTGGCTCTTGAGCTTGGTTTCGAGATTCAATACGACGAGTGGTTTGAAGCTGAAGTCCTGTTTGCCATTGAAGAAAATGGACGTCGACATTACCAGGAATTGGACGAAGGGTTAATCGGCATAGACCTTGCGGATTTCGGCGTGAAACTTGGTCAACTCTATGTGCCATTCGGAGCCTACTATAGCCACTTCGTCACGGGACCGTTATTGGAGTTTGGGCAAACTCGGGGGACGGCCTTACAACTTGACTACACATTGTGGGACTCCCTTGAACTCGCAGGATACCTCTTTGACAGCAAGGCGGATATGCAAAAAAACAAGAATGAGATTGACTGGGGTCTTAACCTTGAATACAAATCTGAAGACGAGTCCATGGTCCTCGGCGCTGGGTATCTTTCCGATCTTGCAGAAAGCCAAGATGAATTACTTCTCGATTTTAAAAATAGGTATTTGCGTCGTGTACCCGCATTAAATGCTTATGCCCGGCTGGGAATGCCCCCATTTGAATTGACCGCGGAAGTCCTCAAAGCGATTCAACGATTTAAGGAATTTGAAAAAAATGCCAATAAACCGTTTTCTTACAATGTCGAGCTTGCCTACTTCCCAGTCGATTTCCTGCAATTCGCTGTTCGATTAGAATCTAGCCGCGAGGTGGCCGACGAACCAAAATGGCAGTACGGTGTGGCCGGAACATGGCGTCCACTCGATAATCTGAGCATCTCAATTGACTATCTTCATGGCCGATATAAGAAAGGGTTCGCCTTCGACGACAGAGACAATGCCCTACACAGTCATCACATGATCGGGACACAATTGACGGTGGGTTTCTAAGATGATGCGATTTACCCGAGACGGAAAAGATAGTACGTCGAAGGATTCATGCCATATTGCTGGACAACCGGATCTGCGTATTGGGATTCTTCGATCATGAGTTTGTACCCATATCGTTCAATCACAGTCTTCATATCTTGACCTTCCTTATTCACCATCATCTCTCCTGCAATCCCCCGCCCATTTGGAATAATCATGAGATAGGACACATTATGTCTGACCAAGAGGGACAGCCAATACTCAATTACAGACATTCTGCATTCTGAAAAACTATGAATATTTAATGCAAGATCAACAGAATGAGTTTGCAGCGTCGCTTCGATCTCGTCTAAGGGCACGACGGACACCTTTTCCTGTAATTGGCGAAATTGGACATAGTACTCTGAAATGAACGTCGACACAGCAATCGCGTCAGCACAAAGGTATCGATTTACCATTGGACTAGCCGTGACCAACCGATGAGCAAGACGTCCATAACCTGCGCCCACATCAAGAATATTCATGCCACGAAGATCAAGGTACTTTGAGAGAAAATAGATTTCACAAATCGAATCTAACAAGTCTCTTGAGATAGGTTGATGATCGATCTTAAAAGTAAAATTCCCAAAATAGTCGTCCTCACCCAGCTTCCCTAGCAATCCACGCGTATCGATTGACTTCACATAATACGTCGATAAGGCATATCCCAACACATGCATATTAAGGCCTCGACGTTGATGGACATACGCATTGTCCCCTCGAAAGTACAGGACGTCCTCATGCCTGACATGACCTTCCTTCCATCGAATAGGGTCGATAACAGACGGATGACACTTGGCATATCGCTCCTCCAGCTCCCGACATCGTGGATGATCGTATCGTAAGTATTCCTCTGCTCCTGGCGGCAAGCTTGCCCCTTGATAATAACGACGTCCTTTGGCAGGACTTTTTTGCCATTCATATATAGCCACAGACTTAGACAGAACCTGATAGCCCAAGGGGTCAAGCCCCTTGTTTAATAACCTCTGAGTCACTTGGCGCAATTGCTTTTTCATCAAGAGCTATGAACACATAGCGTCGAGTACGTCTTTAACATCCTCGACATTGATCGAAAAGTTATCACTCACCCGTGGTCGCGGACTGTGATCTCGAGTTTTCAAACATTGATAATCCAGCTGCATATCGACACACAGTCGAAAGTACGCATCCGTTGCACGTGCAGGAAATAACTCAAGCACTTTGGTACCTGGACTACAAAACACGAGGTTCGCTAGCCCTGATCCATGTGGGGACACAACGATTTCTGCTTCTTGAAACAACCTCACCTGCTCTAAGAATGAAAGTTGTTCAAGAATATAGATTTCAAATCCTTCATCACTCAAAAAAGACCAAAGCCCTAGCTCATTGATAATTTTTCGTCTCCTTGCCAACGAACGGGATATATACACTTTTCTTTTCTGCTTAACCGGCATACCGCCGACTGGCAGAAACTTCTCTCTCAACCACTGACAGGCCCAATGAGGATGATGATATCCAAACATGATTTGATGACAGGGCACGACCAACTCGTCTCCAGTTATCCAAGGCACTTCAGCGCAATCAATCATGCTCGCGTCCTGATTGAGATTGAGATGTTGGATGGTTTCTATCTGAAAAGAATGAGACTGTTGCAAAAAGTAAAAGTCAACGGGATGATGATGTTCCTCTAATTTTGCGATGCGTGGAAGGATATCCAAGAGCCAATGAGAATAGATGTGTTGGTTGCTTGAGGTGAGAACCCCAACACGTCCGACATACCGTTGAGGCTGTCGTTCATCTTTCATGTAGCCGACTCGCACGCCATCTCGAACATTTCGCCATCGATACTTCCATCGTTGTTTCAAAGGATGACAGGCTTCCACGATTGGACGTCCCGTACTATCAAACACCGCGCCATGTTGGTCAGCTTGTCCCCTGGAAATTTTCAACACCTGATGACGAGTGACTTTGGAAGGCGTTGGACGATCCCAAAAAGTAGGTGGCCAGAGATCATGACTCGAATCCGTAAATACGTGAGGAGGCGAAAACGACTCTCGGGCAACACTTTCTGAGGGAAAAGGCACATATGGAATAATCCCGAGTAACTGTCCAACCGTTCTGGCCCCGCAAAACGGATAGAGTAGATATGCCGTCACCGTCTTGACGAGTGCTCTCATTCCATTTGCCGTCATCGTGACCTTCCTCTTCGATGTGTTCGAGCACAGAGAACTGCCTTTGTCATCTTTTTCAATTTCGTTAATGCAGAACATACCGTGCGAAGTTCACAGCAAACTGACGACGGCATTACCGATTGGTAATCACCACAAAAAAACAGCAGCTACAGATAGAAGTGACGCAGGAATAGAGTTGGGAAGGAATGAATGGCTAGAAAAATAGGAGACCAGAAGATAGATCGACACAGGTGAGTAGCCACTTCTCACCATCAGGTGTTTCAGAAGAAGCAAAGAGCCTTATCCCGAGAAAGATAAGGCTCCTTTTTAAACCCAGCGCGCTAGCATTGAGTCTTGTGTGAAGACCGATGTCCGGTTCGATACCTCCAGGCCACGATTCCTATTAATCCTGACCCTAATAACAATACCGCTGAAGGTTCCGGCACGGTCGAGACCAGCTCTACGCCAATTTCAGGATTGGTCAAACTTGGACTCAGTCCTTCCTCGACCAAAATCAAGCCTACGCCAGGGGCATAATATTTAAACTCTCTGGCATCGGGCTCTAATTCGTTTTCCTCAAATATTTGCAGAACATTTGAAAACTCGCCAATCCTCAAGGAGACGGTATTGCCCAGGGAAAAGATCGTGGCCTCGTCCACGGCCTGATCAAGAGGTGCGAATTCTTGCCGATAATTGAAGCCGGGAGTAAGATCGGTAGGCATAATGAATCCCGGACGGGCATTATTGACTCCACCTCGCCACGAGCTTGAACTATTTGTTCCGAGGAGATTTCCATCATCGTCGTACACAAAGTTAGTCACATCCTCTCCAAAATACCAGACATTACCGGACGTATCCTGCGCATAATAGTCAAACGTATCTTCGAGGATGACTCCATTTTCAAAAGAGCGATCACGCTGAATGGTGGTTTGTACGCCAAGGATCGTAGGTCCGAGACCCAGGTTTGATAGCGTGAATCCTTCAGTGATCTTCACCCCATCTTCTTCTCGCCGCCCTTCATAGGTTCGACTGATGCCAGTGGACACAGGGAAATAGGTGTGATTAATAGGAACATTTGGACTGAATGTCGAAGCACTGAAATCGGGAAGAAACGGCATCGCAGACAAACTGCCAGGACTCATGATGACGAATCCCAGCAACAGACAACAATAACTTAGCTTCATCTTCATATTCTTCCCCTCCTCATCAGAAATGGCTGCACACATTACGATGAAATGGTTGGTGAACTATTCACTGAAGGCTGTGTAACGCTTTCGCAGGAGGAGAATCAACAACATGATCAAATGGTAATGCCATGAGCGAAAGTCAACACTCAATCACAATAAAATTAGAATTAGAATTAGAAATTTATAGATAATTGTCTAAACAAAACGACAACCAAATCTGCCCACGTCATTGTGAGTACGACATGAACACGCCGAGCCTTGATCCGACCTGAAAAACTGCATCGCAACAAACTAAACTTTCCATTCTGAATCCCATAAATTACAAATCGCATTGGCCTGTTATCTGAACAGATACACGTTGTATCTGTTCCTGCTTATTTTCCTCTTAGACAACCAGCATCTGACTTGGCGGCTGCTACACATTTTCGCCCACACGTCTCTCGTAATATCTGAGTATCCTGTCTATTTTTCATAATTTGACGTGTGCAAGAAATGTCATTTGTGCCTTGGCATTCTAATTGCTGAGGAATGAACTCGATCATGACAATCGAATACGAGCTCATTCCCAAATATCAAACGGGTCTGGAGTAAAAAATTTGCTTACAAGGAAAAAGAGGAAAGGAGGAAAGCGATGTCATTGGCACAATAAACCAACGCAATTAACAGACGTTCACTCCGCATTCACTATTGTTAAAAAGAGGGATTCACATGAAACACAAAATGGTCGCGATCTTGACGCTTCTCCTATTGACGTCTTCCCATTTGACCACATGGGCTCATAGTCCTAACGACACCACGGGAGACAAACTGAAATCGTTAGTGGGTGATTCGAGTCTCATCGTGTACGGTCAAGTCGTTGATATTCAATATCGAAACTCTGAACCGACAAAAGAGCAACCCAAAGGCGTTC
>BQIX01000114.1 GCA_021604145.1 Nitrospirales bacterium | reverse complement strand
ATCGACCAGCAGCACTTCCGGCGACTCAGGCTGAACCGTTAATTCATGAATCGTCGTGCAACTTGCAAGCAAAAGCATTCCACCCAAACAAGCGAAAAGATAAGAAATATCTTTCTTCATCATACAGAATCATACCTCAAGACAGAGAATAAAGCGATAACGATTGAATGATTCAAAGTATTCTACTCATTGACAAAAATGAATGTTCTTTCAATAGTCTTCATAAAGCTAGAGAATCCCGAATGCCTTGAGTGTTATCGGCATACCTCATTGCTGCCCTAATGACTCTCCCCGACCCTCCTCTTGATAAAGAAGGTGGAAACGCCTTCAGAAATCGTGTTGACAGGAGGCGAGAGCGAAGAGCACGACATCACCCGTTTATCATCATCAAATACGTTTGACGTCCCTTCTTTATCCGCTGCAACTAGTTACGTTCGATTTGTCCTCGAACCCATTCGTGAACGACCTTGACCATGTTCGGTGTGTGCTCGGAAAACACGTGATCGGCCCCTTCAATCTGTACGAACTGCTTGGGTTCATTGGCTTGTTCGAAGATGTCGAGTGAGTCCTGAAGGTGAACGACGTCATCTGCAGATCCGTGGACGAGCAGCCAGGGAACCTTAATCATCGAAGCACGGGTAACGACCGTTCCAATGGCCGCGCAGTCGTCGATAAACGTCTTCGACAGCGGGCAGTCCGGCTCGTCCCACATGAAGCCCTTATCCGGTGTCACGCCGCTGAACTCGCGCTGCGAGAACGCGTCCGTATGAACCATACCCGCGAGTGAAACGAGTCCCACAATGCGTGGATCTTGACTGGTCCGAAGCACGCCGACAGCTCCGCCCATGCTGTGGCCGACATACAAGATGTTCCATCCGTCGAGCGCTTCAAGCACGGAGCCTAGGTCCTTCACTTCCTTGGAGATCGTGGAGTCTTCGAATCGACCCTCCGAGTCGCCATTGCCGGAGAACGACATCCTGAGTGACGGGATCCCGTCGTGTGACAGGGCTTCGGCCAGCGCCACGACAAACGGACGATCCTTATTGCCCGTGACCCCATGCCCGAGGACAACGATGAACTTCACACCTTTCTCGCCCGAGTGAAAGGTGTAGTCAATCTTTTCGCCTTCGATGTTGCGAATGGTTCCAAACATGATTCCCCCAATAAGCCGTTAAGATTCTAAGAGTGAGCGCAACAGGCGTCAGTTCGAGCACTGCACGCTAAGTGCGGCAGGGCCAGGCACTGACAATAGGTCGAACGAAAAGACGAATCGACCATGTTGCCGACAAGACAGAAGGCTCGAAGTTAGCCTGTCCTTGTCCCGAAATTATCAGGCCTCAGTGTAACTAGCGTCTATATCATTGAACAATGGCCTAGGTATCAGAGTTGAGGAATTTTGGGTATCGCAGGGTTATTGAATTAATGAAAGAATGCAATCGATTAAGCAGGTCGAATCGAGCATGATCCTGTCTGGAGCTTTTGCCATTAGAGAAGAACAACTCTTTATTATGAAGTAAGCCACTTGCCCTGATTTTCCGAGAGAGACGAGAAAAAGAAAAACCAAGCGTTGGGGACTTGACTTTTTATTCCAACCTGCCAAAATTTTTCAACTCGTTTTGTGGCTTAGACCACAAGAGGTTCCGCGTATTCGTAGTATACAGATTATCTCCCCCGTGGAATATCAACCAACACGGAGATACGTATGAGGATGAGGACTTCACACAAAGCATCAAGAAGACTCGAAGCGTCGCACGCATATTTCGCTGCCGGTTGCTTTCTACTCATGACGGCCACCAGCTGTACCGGGTTGGTCGGTTATGAAAAGATCGTCACGACCAGGGAAGCCGTACCGGGTGCCTTTACGGTGATCACCGCCACCTGCGCAGTCGACAAGAAAGTGCTGGGAGGCGGCTTTCACGGGATTGGAGATGACACCCTGCGCGTATCCCAACAATTCCCTCAAGACACGAGCGATGCGAATGGCAACCCCGTCCAGGCTTGGCAAGTGGGAGTGACAAATGAAGGGGCTTCGCCGCGTCCAGTGACCGCATATGCCCTGTGCGCCGAATAGGGTCTGCCGGGTAAGACGCTAGCTGAAGCATGTGTCATTTGATGGAAAAAGATGAATGTCCCCTTTTTCAGTATGGAAAAGGACGTTTATTTTTCCTATACTCCGCCCCGTACGAAGGAGAATTATCGTGAAAAGGATTGACGTCATTACAAATGCGACGCATTTGACCATGCTGGCCACACTGTTGCTGGCTACGCTGGCCTTGCTTACTCCCGCGCAGGCCACAGACGCATTCACTGCTAGTGAAGCCGTTGCCCCGCAACTCGAGCCCCGTTGGGTCGTGACTTCGGGCCTTCGTCGCCGCTATTGGGTGCACGTCCCGCCCGATGCCATGCGCACCGAGCCTAGCCCAGTGGTAGTGGCTTTTCATGGCGGCCTTGGCAATGCCCCGAATTTTGCGGACTCGAACTCGCTGGCGCACGCTAGTGCTGCACGCGGGTATTTAGCCGTATTTCCCGAAGGCACCCGCCGTCGGCCTCCCGGGACACAAGGGCGGACCTGGAACGCCGGCAATTGCTGCGGTGTCGCCATGCAAGAGAATGTGAACGACGTGCAGTTCTTCCGCGATCTGCTCAACGCGCTCTCCCGCGAGTTTTCTGTCGATCCTGATCGCGTCTATGCAACAGGAATTTCGAATGGCGCGATGATGGCCTATCGGATCGGGCTCGAGGCCCCTGAGCTGTTGGCGGCCATCGCACCCGTCGCCGGAGCTCGGGGTGTCGAAGGCGCGCCAAATGGGCCGCTCCCGGTGGTCGCGTTCCACGGCTTGCTGGACCAGAACATCCCGTTCCACGGTGGCGTCGGAATCGGCGTTTCCGGCACCGATTTCTTCAGCCAGGCTGAGAGTATCGGCCCGTTCTTCGACGTCAATCAGTGTAACCTCGCGGACTCGACGAAAGATGTCAGCGGCGAAGCCATCCGTTATGAAATGCCCTCGCCGATTGGCCACGACATCCACTACTGGCTGTTACAGGACGGTGGCCACACGTGGCCGGGTCAACCCGCGGGTGGCGGCGGCGCAGCCATCAATCAGGACATCGACGCGAGCGAAGTGATGCTCGATTTCTTTGACGCCCATCACCGCCCATAGCCAAGGCGTACCAGGCGCAGACATATTTCATCGGGTTGAATCGTCTGCGCTCCTGCAGTTATCAGGAAAATTGAAAAAGGGGATATTCTACTTTTTTAAGGCGTTCAATTTTGGATAACTTTCGTAGACTTTACTCTATTCATGGTATGAGCCTATACTTGGGATTATTCAGTGGAGAGATACAACGCGGCAAAAGATAGGAGGTGAGGAAAAGTAGAATGTCCCCTTTTTTTGTATGAATCCGCACTCTATCCCACTCCCTACGAAGTCGTTCGCAAAGCCCGTGGTGCACGTTCAGGTTGAATTTGGCGTATGGGGATGGACTTTTTTATTCCATTAAACGATACCAATCACGAACACTTAATTGGAGCCGGACAACCTCATCTTCCGCTAGTGGACTGCAATGAGCAATAGGGGCTCGCAATGTATTTAAGTTTGCCATAATCCTTTCAACTGCTTTGGGGCTATTAAATATAGCACCAAAAACATCCCAATTATTCTTAATTATCTCACCAAGTTCTCCAAAGTTTGTAAAGTCAATTGGTTCATTGGAACGAGGTGTTACGCCAGTATCTATTTCTTTTTTCATTCTTCCTTCAGCATCATTTTTTATTTTTTGAACAACTCTTCCACTTCCCCACCAGCCAGAAGGCTCAGCCGCCTCAAGAGTATCACTAATAAGGGAACGAATCGACTTTTCTAGTGAATAAAATATCTCATAGTGGCCTGACATAACTGAAGCTTCCTGCCGAATCTCTTGGTCAATCTGCGGATAGTAATCCGGATCTTTCTCAAGAGATTTCTGATGGTCTCTATTGAGATTAATTGAAAATTCTCGCTCAACACGATCAAGGTCATTTTCTACAAGTTGATTACTTATCCCAAATAATTTAATTAGTTCCTCTAATGTTTTACCATGATGTTTCATTTTAAAAGATTCTCTTTCAGACTTTTAAAAATGGCATTAAAAACAGTGATGTCAGAAGTTGCAGGTAGGTTTAAGTTGAGAGTGTATGAGAGCCCAAGACCATTCTTTAATACCACTTTTTCGTCACTTTGGACTTCTACTCCCACTACTGTTTTTTCTTCAACATCCGCTTCACTATTTTCATCGCCATTAAATGTCGCAAATTCTTTTAGCGCCCTAAATGAACCCATAGTTGCCTTAACAGCATTCGAATTCTGGTCGACACCTGTGACTTGAACAATCACACCTTTAACTTCTTTGTCTGCTGCATCATGAATGTATTCGTTAACTTCATAGAGTGATGAATACCCCTTCCTTAGAGCTTCATTCGCCGCCTTACCACGTTCGCTAGCATTCCTAAATCGCTTGTACAGGTCTGTCGGAACACCGTCACTACCTAGAAATCCAGTACGCTTAAGAAATGGAATAACAGGCTTTGGAGAGCCACCTTTTAGATTAAGCTTGGTAGCAAGAAAGTCTTGGGTAAATCTCGACGGAACAGCAGCAGATTGAATTTGTTGTAATACTTTGGTGATGTTGCCATAAGCTGTTACATATGGTGGTTTTTCTGCCATTGAAATTCTCCTGTGGATTTTTAATGGCTGCCTAACATGAGGACTGTTGGTAATAGGGTCTAATCTAGTTTTTACCTTTTCACTTTTCGAAACAAGGGCCAGCGGATCAGTCCACATGTTTCGCAATGTCGCTCTCCATATGCTGAATTGTCATATAAAATTCTCTAGTTGCTATGCTTCCGTATTTGTGTCGAATCTGAGGTTGCGTCTTATCTTGCCTGCTGTCAGTCCCTGTTCCACTTTAAAGATAGAATTTACGATAGTTTCAAATTCAAATCGTTGATAAACTCCTCTGCTCTGTATCAGTAGGTATTCGCTTTTTGTTTTATCACTCCCATAAGAAAATCGACAAGCCGCGTAGAGCATCTTATTTCAGCACAAATCCTCGCTCGTACGACTCAAGCCCTTACAACAAATCCGAGTTTCTGATGGGCGAGCGTTTGATTGGATCACTCACCTCATCGAGCAATTTCGCTCGAGCGATTGGGCGCGATCGCGCACATCCCTGCCCGCCCTTTCATTTTGCAACTCCATCGTTTTCTGCCTATGCGCGTTACAAACAAAACCAATTTTTCGAAATAAATCGGGACGATTGTTCGTTATGCGAATATACGGAACAACTCGAAGTACATATGCTTAGGCTGATAAGAAATTCTCGAACCTTGGGATTGAAGAATAAGACATGCTATTTCTAGACCATTTTCTTTCGGCACGCTCATACAATTTTATGATGCGATCTGACAGGAAACTTCATGGTTTTTTGAGATAGAAAAGCAAAGCGTGAATGAGAGAGCCATCTCTATAACATTAAGCTCATATTTTCACTTAGCGTTGAATCCACCATGTGCTAGCAGCTGTGAATATTTCTACCTTATAGGATTTCTAAATGATTTCTCATGATAAGCGAAGAACGCATTTGGCACAAGAAACCAATAAAAAAATCATTGCATCAAATTGCACATTTTGACATTTAAGAACTGGTACAAGCAGATGAGTGATAATATAGAGCTACTATTGAGTTGAGCTAAACGTTTTCAGGTTGAGAGCGAATACGACTGCACGTCGTATAAAGTCTTTCGCAAAACACTACGTTGTGCCTTTCATAGTTGAACGTGACATTGGATAGAGTAGAGGGCTACTTCATATAACAGGCGAACGGCTATTGCGAGCCAGAAACTTCCTCACACTGTGTCTTGTTATCTTCTCTACATAGTGGATGCTTCACCTTGGTATCCTTAATGTTTCCATGGTATGATTTATTCATACTCACCAGAATAATCGAGGAATGAGAACATGGGAACTGCTGTAAAAAAGACCATTTCGCTGCCACCCGATCTTGCCAGAGAAGCTGAGACCGTAGCTGAATCCCGTGGCACAACGGTCAGCGCTGTGATTCAGGAAGCCTTACGCCAATCACGAGCAACTCGTCTTAAAAATGGACTCAAACAAGTGCAGGGATACTGGAGTCGGATCGCCAAACAAAAAGGCCTATTACGTGAAAAAGACCTTGAACGATTTCTCAAGCCGTGAGAGTTTTGTTTGATACCAATATTCTTATTTCGGCTTTCTTGTTTCCTGGAGGACAAGGAGAAGCAGCCTTACTCAATATTGTCGAAGGACGCGATCAACTAATTCTTTCGAAACCAATCCTTCACGAACTCTTAGAAGTCCTTGCTCGAAAGTTTAGCCATGATCATGAAGAGCTAGCACACATAGCGGTATATCTAGAAGAACTGGCTGAATTCATTCAGCCTCGAATACGACTCAACATTCTTGAGGATGAGCCTGATAATCGAATCCTTGAATGTGCGGTCACCGGCAAAGCGAATGCCGTGGTCACCGGAGATCGCGCGATTCTTCAACTGGGTGAATTTCAAAGCATCCGACTGATTTCGCTCAAGAACTATCTCGAACTCTCGTAGACTTGGCCTCCGGGTAACTCATATTTCTAATTTTCTTGAATCGCGAGATACGATCTTCCTTCCGTACCAATTAATCCCCGGCCGACCCGACCAAATCTTAAAAAACTATGAACACTTTGCCGTCAAGTTATGTCGTCTCCTGGAATGCCATCACCTGATTTGGTGCGGAGATAAAATATCGTCCAGCTCTGCATTAGTCCGATAATTCACATTCTGTGAATCTTCAACACTTTTTCAATTGTTTGATACAATGACCTACCATGTCGTGTTCAGAAATCGGAAACTGCTCAAGATGATGAAATGATCTCTCTAAGAATCATCGGTCTCAGCGTTATTCTTTTGTTGTCGGGTTGTGTCACCTATGTCCCAAGCAACCCCGACAATATTTGCGATATTTTTTTTGGTGAAACGGATTGGTACGAAGCTGCCCGGGATGCACAACAGGAATGGGGCACACCGATCTACATCATGATGGCCATCATGCATCAGGAGTCGCGATTCATCGATGATGCGCAGCCACCTCGTGATTGGTTTTTAGGATTTATTCCTTTACCACGAGATTCTTCTGCCTATGGGTATGCGCAGGCACAAGATCCGGCATGGGGCGAATATCTTGAACAAACCGACAACTATGGGGCCGACCGTGATGAGTTTGAAGACTCAATTGATTTTATTGGCTGGTATACGGATGGGACACAGAAACGGCTTAAGCTGTCCAAGTGGGATGCCTATGGCCAATATTTAGCCTACCATGAAGGGCGTGGCGGGTATCAGAGACAAACCTATCACAGAAAGCCTTGGGTAAAAAAAGTTGCCAAGAAAGTGAAGTTTCGTGCCATGCGGTATCACCGACAACTGAAAACCTGCAGGGCTGAGTTGGACGATGAGGTTGATAGTTGGTTTTGAAATTATTTCGAATTGAAATCTAGGACCAGGGTTTTTATCTACACTGCTTGCCTGATGTTACCCACTCCTGATTAAAGTCGAATTTCACGATCATGCCCAGTGAGCCGTTTCACTATTTCAATGTGTCCATTTGCTTAGCTTGAACTATTAACCGGCATTTCCCCATTTATAACCAGAAGAAATTCCTCAAGGTTTTTCGAAAAAAGCTTACTGAGTTCCTCAACTAAACTTGCTGATTGAATGGTTTCTTTATCGACTTCTCCTCCAACATTTCGCGTAAACACTGAAACAACTTCTTCCCCGGCCTTGTCAAGAATACCCCACGTGGTATTCACAAACAGGGTATCATCATTTTCATAAATCCCTCCTAAACTTGAAACAAAAATGGCATAATCATGATGCGTCTCATTGAAATACGCTTGAATCTGTTCATCTGAAGGTTCGTCCCATCCCCACCCCCGTTTTGACCGAACGTCACGGCTAAATTCCACGGGATCAACCTTTTCTAAGTTATCACTATCAATAAAGCGGTACTTGGATTGCTCACTCAATCGTTGTTTAAGTTGACGAAGATCCCGCTCGTACAACGATAAACTTTCGGTCTCTACCTCATAATTATCCGCGTCCTCCGAACTTTGCATGGCGATGCTGACTAAGGCTCCGATCAATCCAAACCCCATTGCCACTTGGTCCCGTGTTTTCATCGGTTGTAAGGTTATCCAATCCATTTGAATAACTCCGACGGTGTTTTCACTGGTCGAAGACTTCAGGAAACGGTCATCCAACAAATCTACGTTTGTTTTAGCCGATAGCGAGCACCCACCTAAAAACAGTAAGGATAGAACATGCAGTAAAATTACAATACGGAAAGTCAACATAAGTCCCTCATTGTGTAAGAAAACATTATTCTTTTTGATCTTATATTTAAAAGTCCCGTCAATAAGGAACTGTTGGAAAGCCAATCGACTTCCGTGTCGTCTTCACTCTGGATTTTTTCTTTAACGCTCAACTATTTCGTACCCTTGCTATCGTTTTGAACGCAATTCCCCAAAAGAGGGGATCAGAAGGACAGATCGTGACTTTATTGTCGGAAAAGATATTATTGCGTTGAGACGTTGTTACAGATGAGAGAGAAATTGGTTACGAGATAACCAGGTGAGACGATCAAGAGGGCTCCTACGTTGTGCGGAGAAGGTTTTCAAAAGCAAATCCAAGGAGTTGACTGAACGCCACAAGTTTTTCATGCGTGGATTCTGGAGGGCTTGGTGTCTCGGTTTTTGGTTTATAATTTTTGTTGACGAAAAATCACGTGTTATCACATGTAAAGAACAGAGACCGATCGCATTCCCATCATTCTATTATGAGACTCGTTCTACATCCTCATTCTTTTGCAGATAGAGCTTGAGCTTGTTTCAAGATATCTTCAAGCAACATGAGCTTTTTCTGAAAAGGCTCCTTCCGCTCATCTTGCAGGATCCCACACCACTCATTGACCTCCTGTGACATCCTTGGTACTTTTCAAGCCGCCTATAATGCCGCTTTCGTCTTTCTTATTCCACCACTGACAGGAGAGAAGCTATGAGTGACAGCAAATCCCCAGGCCTCGGAACGATGGCCGTGCATGCTGGCCAGACACCTGACCCAACGACGAATGCGCGTGCGGTTCCGATCTACGCCACAACATCCTACGTGTTCAACGATACTCAGCATGCCGCCAACTTGTTCAATTTGTCTGAGTTTGGAAACATTTACAGCCGGATCATGAATCCGACGAACGACGTCCTTGAGAAGCGTCTTGCGGCCATGGATGGTGGAGCCGCGGCGTTGTGTTTTGCATCAGGCCAGTCAGCCACGACGGCGGCGTTATTGACCATCTGCCACGCTGGTCAGAATTTTCTTTCCTCAACCAGTCTCTACGGTGGGACCTGGACGCTTTTTACGACAACACTCAAGAACCTTGGGATCGAGGTCCGGTTTTTTAACGCAGATCACCCTGAGCAAATAGCCG
>BQIX01000113.1 GCA_021604145.1 Nitrospirales bacterium | reverse complement strand
TACAAGAAGTAGACAACCATGATGCCCCTCCTCTTGATTTTGATGCGTTGATCGCACAGCTCAAACACTATAACCATAACTTTTTGCGCCTTTGGGTTTGGGAACACTTCCGGCGCATATCCGATGGCGACGAGGTGAGTCCAAAAGGTGAAGAGAGTCGCGTGCTTCCTCCTCACGTCTATCAGCGAACAGGGCCAGGAAATGCCATCGACGGCCTTCCGAAGTTTAACGTTGAGGCCTTCGATCAAGCCTATTTTGACCGTCTCCGCAAACGTATCATCACAGCAGGGGAAAGCGGAATCTGGGTCTCGGTCATGTTATTTCAAGGTTGGAGCCTTGAAGGATTAGGCCCACAAGCCAATACTCAGTGGGAAGGACATCCGTTGAACCTCCAGAACAATATCAACGACATCGACGGTGATTACGATCACGATGGAAGAGGATGGGAAGTCCATACCCGTGCCAATCCGAAAGTCAATGCCATCCATGATGCCTATGTGACAAAAGTGATTGAAACGATTGGGGACTTAGACAACATCTTGTATGAGATCTCGAACGAAACTGTGGCAACACAGATGGCGGGAAGGTGTCACCACATCACCCATGTGAAAGATTGGATGTATCACGTAATTAATTTTATCCATCATTACGAACGTCAGAGAGGATTTGGACCTCACCCCGTCGGGATATCAAACATACGAGCGACGCCAGATGACCCGATGACAGATGATTGGAACCCGTATCTGTTTGAGAGTCCAGCTGAGTATGTCTCTCCAAACGGAAACCGTTGGAACGGAGATGAACGTTGGAAGAAAGACCCACCAGCGGCAACGGGAACAAAGGTGGTCATTGCGGATACCGATCATATCCAACCTAGCCTGTACGGAGGACCCGGGATGCGATCGTGGCAATGGCGAACATTCACACGGGGCCATAGCATGAACGCCGTCGAGGGAGACCCCGAACAGGGTGCAGATTGGGTAACGCCAGAAGATTCAGCAGCCATGCAGGCCATATCGCGTTATGTCGACAAAGTCGACCTAGCACGGATGAGACCGCATAACTCATTATCATCGACAAGATATTGCCTTGCGAATCCTGGCTATACGTACATCGTCTACCAACCTCGTAATGGACTGAATGGTAGCTCTCACGGTTTTCCTTTCGAGCTAGAATTGCCGTCCGCAAGTTTTCAGTATGAGTGGTTTAATCCAGAGACCAATAGAATCGTTCAGACCGGAGAACAACAGCTAGAAGAAGGCATAACAACGTTTACCCCACCATTTAATGACCATGCCGTGCTGTTTTTACAGCGTCAACACGCTGAATAACACCAAAAACGCCAAAAGCTCTGACCCACCGACAAAACAAATTACCGAAAAATCTCATGTCGTCCAATAACCCACACTGATCGTGAACAGGATTTTTTCGTACTACTCCTTTTGAGGAATGGCGATTTGATTTCTCAGCCGTGTGTACTGTGAGAAACATCACCTATCTCAAGGGGGTCCCCATGACTATCACCGAACATATCTACCAAGACCGGTTAGAGGTGCGTTTCAAAGGTACATTGGATCACACGATAGGCCCTGCTTGTGAACGGGCTATCCGTCATGCTCATGCTCTGGGAACCAAACAACTGCACTTAAATCTCGCAGCGGTAACTGCCGTGGAAAACGTCAGCTTAGGAACGCTTTGCTTTGCCCTTCACACCGTACGGCAACTTGGGATTGAAGGCACCGTCCTTAATGCTCCTGAATCCGTACTAACGATCCTATCCGAGTTTGACGAAGCGGCTTCCACATAAACACAGAGCAGATTGTGTTCATGTTATAAAGCCAAATTTCCAGCCTTCTTAACGTCAGAACTTCTGGCACAACATGACAAAGTGAAGCAACACGCTATCGAATAATTGAGAATTGGCCACATCGAGAAACTGTGGCGTTGTATAAAATTATCGAAACGATAATGAAATTAGGATGGACTGGGAGTCAGGAGGGCTAGCTCAGCGTTAACAACGACGCGTTGAATGTCTTCATCGCTGCCTAAGTTAATCTGAAAGAAGGAAGAAAACTCTGGAATCACTGCTGCAATTTCCGTCAAGATCGTCATGAAATCATGGGGTTCCACTTTGAAAGATTGCTGCATTAAGGAGAGTAACTCCTGCGGAGCATTGGTCTTGGAGGGATCACACCATAAATCGGCTAATCGACCTGACAACATCACGCAGCGTACCGTCATACGAAAGTCTTCCGCGACGTCGACAAGCTCAGGATCATGACTGCCACGCACGGAGGCCTTCATCACATCAGGCAATTCCCACATATCGGCCAACCATGTCCCCACTTCGCTATGGTCACTACCAAAACGCTCTCGTTCTAGCTTCTGCAATTCTTCATGATTCGTTCCGGCAAGGTTGTAGATTTGTCCATAATCTCCGACAAACACTTCACTCAGTACCAACATTCCCAAATCTTGCAACAAGGCCGCGAGAAAAATTTCTTCATAGTTTGCGACTTTCGCCCATTTCGCTAATATCCGTGCCGCCACACTCGATAAAATGGAACGATGCCAATGGCGCGTATGATCAAACGTCGCCCCACCACTTTTCTTCAAATCCCGATACAGAGAAAAACAGAACGCGAGCGTCGCAATGGAGTTCATACCCAAGAGCGTCACGGCTTGGGTGACCGTCGTCACTTTGTGACGGGAGCCGCCATAAAAGCTCGAGTTCGCCACATTGAGGAGCTTCGCGACAAACGATGGATCTTTATTAATAATGTCTGCCATCTGTTGACAGTCTGCCCCTTCATCCCGACACATTTGAAGGACTTGGAGCGGGAGACTGGGAATGGCCGGAAGTGTTTTGCAGTTTTTAATTCGTTGAAGAAGATGTTGATCCATAAGGAATAGTAACCGTTAGTTGTGAAACTTGAGAGACCTAAGAATTTGGGTTGTCATGATGACAGTGAATAGTTGTATTCATCGGTCAAATCCACATCAACTTGAGCTGTTTTCAATCCAAGCATTGAGCTCAAATGACCTTGGTTTGTCCAAATTGACACCCTTTGGTCATTACATGTTCTTCATACGTCACGCCGCCTCCTGAAATCGTTTCGTTCAAGATCGTCACATGCCATCCTTAACCGCGATTCAGGCATCAGGCTTTTGAAGAATATGAGAAAACCGGGGGAGGAAGGGAGAGGAATTTAAGAAGGCAATTTATTCTGGCCGTCCAAATAACGTCGAAGCTGACGCATCCTCAACACGAATCGACAGCAGTTCCCCTGGCTGACTTGGCCGACACCATTTATCCCAGACCACGGTGACATGACTTTCCGTATGCCCAACCCATTGCAGACTGGACTTTTTCGCATCGCCTTCAACCAGGACCTCAACTGCTTGACCGATCATCGCACGATTATTCTTTAGGGAAATCGTCTTTTGTCTATCAATTAACTGCGCGACACGCTCCGTCTTGATCACCTCGGGAACATCGTCCGGAAACTTTCTTGCTGCAATCGTATTTTTCCGTTCTGAGTACTTGAATATGTAGGCAGCGTGAAAACCGACGTCTTCCATCAACTGTGAGGTCTCAGAATATTCGGCATCCGTTTCGCCGCAAAACCCGCAAATAATATCCGTGGTCAATGGAATATTTCCACGACGTCGAATCGCTTCGACTAATCGGACATATTCCTTTCGGGTATAGCCCCGTCCCATGGCTTCTAACACGCGATCGTTCCCAGACTGAAGCGGCAGATGAATTTGGCTGCACACATTGGGGTGTTGAGCCACCGTATCTAATAAGGCCGGAGGAAAATCCTTCGGATGCGGCGACATAAAACGGACCCGCTCAATACCTGGAATGTCTGCGACCGCCGTCACTAGCTTGGCAAAATCCCAATGGTCAAATCGAAAGGAATTGACATTTTGGCCTAACAAGGTAATTTGTTTAAATCCACGCTCGGCGAGACCTTGAGCTTCAAGAAGAATCCCATCTGGATCACGTGATCGCTCACGGCCCCGTGTATACGGCACGACGCAGAATGAACAAAAATTATCGCATCCACGCATCACGGCAATCCAAGCATTGACCCCGCTTACACGCTCTGGAATGATTTGTTCGTACGTCTCGTATTCAGAGAGATCGACAGACAGACCTTTCGCTTGGGTTCTAATGGCCCTTGTCAGCAAATTTGGTAACTGGCGGTATCCGTCTGGACCGACTAGCACATCGATAAATGGCTGACTGTCAAGCAACTCTTTTTTCAGATTCTGAGCCATGCACCCCAATACGCCGATCACAACTCCTCGTTCTTGCTTGTGATATTTCAATTTCCCCAAATGTCCATACACACGATTGTGTGCATTTTCACGAATGGCACAAGTGTTCAAGAGAATAACATCAGCCTCGTCACTCTGATCTGTAAATCCAAAACCTTGCGTTTTCAGCATCGCCCTGATGAGTTCTGAATCATATTCATTCATCTGGCAACCAAAGGTCTCCATATAGACCTGATAGGATTTGGGACGTGCTTCTTGCAACGGTCCATGGATCGAGCGCGGCTGAATTAATTCTTCATGGATCATGGGAAATATTCCTGGGTGCACACGCTAAGAAGTCATTATGAATGGAGCCGAGCACGCATGATCAAAAGATGCGGGAATTTTCTCGCAGAGGTGACCAATTGCAAGACCATCCGTCACACCGGAAATCATGACAGAGCGAATTTCATTGGAAAGATCAGCAGACGACTGCACGCCAACCTTGATGTAGTGATCCGTGAATCCAGTCCACAGACCCGACGAATTTTGGGTTTCGAACAACACTGAGACCGTTTGCCCAACATATCGCCGATAAAAGGCAAATCGTTTACGTTGTGAGAGTTTCGCCAAATCCTGACTCCGTTGCTTGATGATGTGATGTGAAACAGGATTCGCGAGTTTGGTCGCAGCCGTCCCTGGACGGCTCGAAAAACTAAATACATGTAAATAGGAAAAGGGAAGATCATTGATTAGAGTTTGGGTATTGGCAAACTCCTGCTCCCCTTCACCAGGAAATCCTACCATCACGTCGGTACCGATACAGAGATCAGGAATTTTTTGAACCGCTTTTTCTATGAATTGAGCGTATTCTATGACCTTATAGCGACGGTTCATGGCTTTGAGTATCGTGTCGTCTCCACTTTGGAGGGGGACATGTAAAAACCGGCAGAGCTTGTCTGAAGTCGTCATGTAATCCAGAAGTTGATCGGGAATCGTCGTCGGTTCAATTGAAGAAATGCGAATGCGTTCAATGCCGGAAACACCTTCGAGACGCTGAAGCAGCGCCAACAAGTCAACTCCCGCGTCCTGATACTGTCCAAGATTCACACCGGTCAGCACTAATTCTTGATGGCCACGTTCGGCTAATGCCTGCGCTTCACGGACAGCATCATCTGCTTGACGACTTCGTTCCCGACCCCGAGCAAATGGAATCAGACAAAATGAGCACATAAACTGACATCCGTCTTGAAGTTTCAGATTGGCCCGTGTCGTTGAATAATCTCCTGTCCCTTCAATGGTGAAGGTCTCATGGTCGATTTTTCGAGTGTGCAGTAAATCTGGCCGTGCTTTTTTATCGTATGAGGAAAGAGCTGCGAGATATTCCGGCAACTGCATTTTGTATTGTGTTCCCAGGACCAGGTCAATTCCATCAATGGACTGCAGGGTCTCCACCCCGGTTTGCGCATAACATCCAGTCACGGCAACATACGCATGGGGAGACTTTCGCAACACCTGACGAACGACCCGGCGACAATCCGTTTCTGCCCCTTCCGTCACAGAACAGGTATTGACGACCAAGACATCTGTCGTCTCTCCAAATTTCACTGGTTCAAACCCTAGGCGGCAGAACTGATCCGTCAAAATGGCCGTTTCCGCTTGATTGAGTCGGCACCCTACCGTGTAGAAGGCGACGCGTCGAGCTTTTGGACTTTTGAGTTCCATAGGGATCGATTATAGTTAAGCCATCGCGCGACAACAAGAAGATGCTCCTATTTGGCTTGACACTTTGCGAGATGACTCATACAGGAACGAATTTGAGGACGGCTTACTTAATCTCGAAGCCATTTAACCCAGAGTCCACCACAGTGATTCTTACCTAATTTGCCATTTGTCCGCAATTTCCAGGCGGAGTACGCCTAAATATGCGATTGCAACACCTACGCAGCTGTCTATCTTCCGATTGAACGTGCAAGCATTGCGTGGTAATATTTAACTTAAGAATGTGCGATTGACCTTTCATAGAGGGAAGCTCTTTGAAATCCACCGTCTCCGCATTACTTGTGCTGATTTTTTTCACTGCCACCTCGTCCGCCATTCATGCGGTCACCGAGCCTTCACTACCGGTAGAACCTGACGAAGACAGTCGACTCGAGGAAATTTATGATCATGAGGCAAGCATGATGATGTTTCTGTATTCCCTCAAGGGTGATGGAAACGTGGATTATGTGACCGGGAGAAAAGTGGTGGAGAATCAACGGAGCGTCTATGGTAATCCCGTCTATTACGTTGAACCTTTCCCTCAGTTTTATTGGTGGAATCACGCAATGTGGAATGACCCGGAGCGGGATGGGGTGAATGGGAACGAAACTCTGTATGCGGAAAACACTGAATTTGATACCAGTCGTTATAAGCCTTGTCTCTTTAATGGCCAACCCTGTTAAATTAATACCTTCACGTTCTATTTCTTGCCTTAAAACTATCGATTAGAGTATCGTTGGCTTTCAAATACGTGACAGCCGTCATTTCTTACTCACATTTAACCATGAGTCACACGGCTCTTCAGCCCCCCTCTTCGTACTTTCTCTCCTCGATCAATTATGTTGTGATCCCTGCCATTGTTTTTAGCAGAGACGATCGTGACACCGTCAACACACCCACTGCTGATCAATTCTTTTGGCTATATATCTCCTATGATAACGATGCGGAATAAACAACCGTGATCAGCATTGAACGAAGCTCATTATTCGGACGTTCAATCCTCGCGCGGTTTCTCGCGTTCAAACTTCTGCCAGGTCAAACGGTTGCCCTCGCAGCCTTGGCCCTCATTCTCATTGGAACTCTCCTGCTTTTACTCCCCTTCTCCACGAATCCAGGCGTCGAGTTGGGGATTCTTGATGCGATGTTCACGGCCACCTCTGCTGTCTGCGTGACTGGACTCATCGTCATGGATACCCCCAATGACTTTTCAACATTTGGGCAACTCATCATCTTGCTGCTGATTCAAATCGGTGGGTTGGGCTATGCCCTGATGGCCACACTCATTCTCCTCATCCTTGGACATCGGATAGGATTACGAGACCGCATGATGCTGACTGAAACACTGAGCACCATCGATATGGAAGGCTCGATTCGCTACGTGAAAATGGTCGCCATTATCACCTTCTGCATTGAAGGAATCGGAACCATTCTTCTGACCATTCACTTTGCCCAGGACATGAATATCGGATCAGCCTTGTACGCTGGACTCTTCCATGCCATCTCGGCATTTAATAATGCCGGATTCGCTCTTTTCCCCAACAGCTTCGAAAGCTATCAAACGCATATTTCTTTTAATCTCATCATCACCACCCTCGTGATTTTGGGCAGTATTGGATTTCTCGTATTTGAAGATCTCGTGGATAATATGACGGGCCGACGATTTCGATTCCAAACACATACCAAACTTGTCGCGATCACAACCGGCTTTCTGCTCATTGCAGGAACAGTCGGGATTGCGGTACTGGAATGGGGCAATACCGCGACCTTTCAATCTTTGAACGCTGGGGAACGCGTGATGGCCTCGTATTTCCAAACGGTGTCACGGACCGCCGGGTTTACATCGCTTCCCATTAATGAGATGCAGGATGCGACCCTGTATTTCCTGCTCCTCTTAATGGCAATCGGGGGATCTCCAAGTAGTATGGCTGGAGGCATTAAAACGACGACGATTGCCATCGTCTGCCTCACAATTTGGGCTGTCCTCCGCCGAAAAAAAGATGTCGAAATCTTTCATCGACGCATTCCTCATGACCTGACGGTTCGCGCACTATGCCTGGCACTCATAGCCCTTGCCATGATCACGACCATCACTCTTCTCCTCGCCTTTACCGAAGAACAGCGTTTTCTCGGGCTGATGTTTGAAGTGACATCCGCATTGGGCATCGTGGGCATGTCACTCGGCGATGGCGCCAATCATAGCCTCTCAGCTTCGCTCACGGATTTTGGGAAAATCATGATCATGACGTCCATGCTGCTCGGACGATTTGGCCCATTGATGATCGGTCTGTTTGCCGTCAAAACTGTAGTCCATACCCGCTATCGTCTCCCGCAATCTCGAATCGTCATTGGGTAATATCGTACACCAATCCTTCATTTGATCTTCCGTTGAAGCACCAGCACAAACGCCACTAACGTCGGAACTGGGGCAATAAAAAACGGGACAATCCAGACCCAAACATTTTTGCCGCGAACTCGCGCCTGATCAAACATCCAGACAGAGACCCAGACCATCAGCAGCACATAGTTCAGCGCAATCCAACGTGTCGTGCGAGTCTGCAATTGACTGCCATCTCCTCCGCTTGTGGTGAGCCAAAACACCACTTCTAACAACCCGAAGACCACAATTAAGCCTATGACGAGGCGTTTACTCCAAACATACATACGTTCACTCCTCTTCTCTCTGAATACCAACAATCAATAGCTTTTGTTCTTACTGACTCTTTTTCCCTATAAACGAGGGAGCGCTCCTGATACGTCAGGATACGATAACGTACACCTCATGAGACTGAAAAATCTTTTCGTGTTTTACAAAATTGCCCTCTGCACCGCAATCCGGCATCACATGCAAAAAGAAAATCTGGCGAAAAGATGAAGACGCAGTTGGGCAGTAAGTACTTACACGCTGTTGATAACTTGTCTACTAATTGAAGCAAATACTTAAAATACAAAAGCTTTTCAGCTACACACAAGATATACACTTTCATCCCCATAAACCACAGGCCAAACACAATATTTAGTGTTGACATTTTTCGCTTACCGCTATACATTGCGTATCTTACACATTATGATGAATATTAATTATCACACTTCATTGACCATTTTTCGTGTTATTCCTAACGCAGAGTCGTGTTGTTCTTCTGAATTCATTTATACCACCCGAGTTTCAACATCCTTCTTTTATACAGAGTCATAAGCCAGCTCAACACATTATTTGGCTAGGAGAATCGTTGAGCCTCTGTATTACTGTCGTCTCTGCTGTCATTCTTGAAAGGTACAAGAAGATTGAGAATGACCCATTTCTCCTCATAAATTGGTCTGAAGACAGGTAAGCTTCACGTCTTAGCGAACTGGAAAGGAGAAGCCTTGTGAAAATTAATCGTCGCTTCACGCACTCCGGGGAAAGCCCCTATCAGACTATCCCATTTTCCACACGTTCGTCAGAAATTCGGAACCCGGACGGATCTGTGGTTTTTCAATTGGACGATATTCAAGCACCAAGCCACTGGACACAACTGGCCATCGAC
>BQIX01000112.1 GCA_021604145.1 Nitrospirales bacterium | reverse complement strand
ATGGGTAAAGGCGCCAATGATACTTTTTTTGCCTGTCAAACTATCAATGATGATCGTGTCACAGACCAAGAAGGCTTGGACGCTAGGTTTTACGATGTCGGGCATGATATTCATTCCTTTTCGTCTCGAAGCATGCATTGCCTCACAAGAAGCCATCTACCTTACAAGGTTCGACCTTGATGTGTCAGCCCCCGCTATCTTTTACGAGATACGAACGACGAGTTAGTTGAGTGCGGTTTTGATCCAGAGGTACAACACCATGACTTCTATCGCGTGTGCAGCCATCACCGCATAGAGGTTTCGTAATCGAACCCACATCCATCCCCAAATGATGCCATCCCATAGTGCAATCCAATGAAGGTGTTGAAAGGTGGAAACCATAAAGGGATCAAATGTAAAAATCAGTGCGGAGAGAAGAATAGCAATGCTGTGTTTGAGGTGCTCTGAGAATTTATCGGAAGGACGCCTGGGGCGTTGAATGTACGTGATGAGTGAGATAAGGCGTCCGAGCAAAAATCCTCTGAAGTTAAATTCGACGGCAATGGCTATGACCGAAATGGTCCATGGAATCATCAAGAGAGTTGGAACTTGGGCGTGGGGCGTTTGTGCAAGAAAGGTGATGTCCTTTTCTAGGATTGGAACAATATAAAGAATGATGTATGAATTGCCTATGCCTAAGAGAAGTCCAATCAAACATCCCCACAGCAAGCCTGTCCACACGTGGGTGGTCTGTATTCCTAATCGAATGCGCACGTTGTCGTTTGTCGAGGCCCATATTCCTAATCCCAAATATGCCAATATTTGCGGCATAAACTGGGTAATCGTGTATTCTTGATATGTGTGAGGAAGAAGATAAAAAAGGATGGTACCGGTAATCGGTACGAAGGCGAGGCTCGGCCATTGTTCCATTTCAGTCCGCATTCGAGTGCCTGGTTAGTCGGAAGGCATGCTGATTAGTTGGAGCCCGTGGCCATTCTCTTTTATTGATAGCGGAGCGCTTCAGCCGGATCCAGATTTGAGGCTTTGATGGCGGGATAGAGTCCAAAGAAGACACCGACGATCACGGCAAAGGAAAATGCAATCACAATGGCCGACGGGTGAATCACGGCCCCCCAATCTCCTCCTCCGGGCATGGCTTGGGCCACAAAGTCTCCAAACCCATACGCGAAAACAATACCCATGAGCACGCCAATGAGCCCTCCGACGACGCTAATTGTCACAGATTCAATGAGAAATTGAAGGAGAATATCTTGACGCCTGGCCCCGATTGCTTTTCGGAGTCCAATCTCTCTTGTTCGCTCCGTCACCGTCACCAACATAATATTCATAATGCCAATTCCGCCGACAACAAGAGCTACGACGGCAATGCCGCCGAGAACGATACGAAATGTCCAAATTGTGCGATCCACGGCGTTCAAAAAGTCACCTTGATTGCGGACGCGAATGTCGTCGACGCCATCGTGTTGTTGAATCAGAAAGGCATGGAGTCGTTTCATCGTTTGATCCATCATTTCTCGCTTGGGAACGTGAATGACCATTGATTGTAATTCATCGGTTCCTTGAAAGCGCCGTATCGCTGTGGTTACGGGGATAAAGATCATTTCATCATAATTTGATCCATACACGATGCCCTTGGGTTGCATCACCCCGATGACCGTCAATCGTTGGCTGCCGATATTGACTTCTTTTCCCACTGCCGTTTCACTCCCAAAGAGGCGTTCAGCAATCTCCTTTCCTAAGACAACGACTCGTTTCCATTCTTCTATATCGTTTGTGAGCAGGAAACGTCCTTGTGCGACATGAAAGTTTCGTGCTTCTGAATACTCCGGTGTTGTTCCGGTGATGTCTCCGCTGAAGTGGCGTGTTCCCGCTTTGACTTCTTGTTCAAGCTCGACACGAGGGATGACGTGAAGATGAGGAAATTTTTGACGAATAGCAACGGAGTCACCATAATCTAATCCCGTGGACCGGCCTTGAAAGAGACGCTGCTCTTCGACAGTCAGGGATTTTTTCCAGACAAACAGCAAGTTGGTTCCGAGACGCTCAATGGAGCTGACGAGCCAGATTTGCCCGCCTTCGACAATGGCAATCATGGTAATCACCGAAGCGACGCCAATAATGACGCCCAGCATCGTCAGAGCTGAACGGAGTAGATTCGCCGATAAATTTTTCAAGGCATCAAGTATGATCGAGTATAAGATCATAGGCTATGCGGGGTTAGACCATCACTGGTCTTAGCGTAGAAACACAGTCGTCGGCCACGATTTCGCCATCGGCCAAGCTGATACGACGTTGAGCTTGCGAGGCAATGTCCCGGTCGTGCGTGATCAGGATAATGGTTTGACCTTGTTGATGGAGTTGATGAAACATCGTAAGGACATCGTGACCGGATTGACTGTCTAAATTGCCAGTTGGTTCGTCCGCCAGGATGATATCCGGTCGATTCACTAAGGCTCGTGCAATCGCCACTCGCTGTTGTTGTCCTCCTGACAATTGATTTGTGTAATGATGCGTCCGATTGTCCAGTCCCACTTGAGTGAGCAATTCGAGTGCGCGATGCCGTTGTTCGTCTCGAGCGAGGCCAGCGTAGAGAAGGGGTAATTGCACATTTTCCACAGCAGTTTTTCGAGGAAGGAGATGAAAAGTTTGAAAAATAAATCCAATTTTCTGATTTCGAATCCTTGTCAGTTCATGCTCGGATAATGAATGAATGACATCACCGTCGAGTCGATAGTCTCCATCAGTCGGGCGACTTAAACAGCCTAATATATCGAGTAAGGTGGTTTTTCCACTTCCAGATTGTCCAATAATCGCAACAAACTCTCCACGTTGAATGGTAAAGCTGACATTGGCTAAGGCACGAACGTGAATTTCTCCAGCCTGATAGACCTTACTGACTCGTTCTAATGCGATAAGAGAAGATGCCTGAGTCATGGTCTTACCGTTCTGAAGATTGTGGATTGTTGAAGGACGGAATAACAACCTCATCGCCTTCAGCAAGCCCTTCGGTGATGACTGCTTGAGAATCTGTTCGAAAGGCGACTCGGACCTTACGCTTTGTGGGTGTGCCGTTGTGCATGACTTCGACAATGTCATCTCCTCGGTCGGCTTGAAGTGTTTCGAGGGGGATGGTCAGGACATCGTCAAGAGAGTCGGTGACAATATCAACATTGGCTGTCAACATCGGGCGGAGGTCTGACGTGGGGTTTTCAATGGCAATGGTAACTTCATAGGTGACAATATTGTTTTCTTGAAGTCCCTGGGTCGAAATGTTCGTGACCGTTCCTTGAAACGGTTGTCGTAATAAGGCATCAAGACGAATATTGACACGTTGACCAACTTTGACTCGGGCAATACTGACTTCATTGATTTTTGATTTAACGACCATTTGCCGTAAGTCGGATACGCGCATAAGGACTGTGCCGCCCCCGAAGGTGGCGGTCCCGGACGTAATGATTTCTCCAGGTTGCACCAGAACTTCTAAAATCGTTCCGGAGGATGGTGATTTGAGTTGAAATTCCTCCGGACGATTAGGAGAAAGCTGTTTCGTGAGATACCGCTGGTACAGCACTTGATTGCTGCCCAGAGCAAGGAGTAATTGTCGTTCGGCTAACTCTAAACGAACCAGGGTTCGACGGTGCTCTTGTTCAGCCGATTCTAACTCTTTTCTTGGAATAAACCCCTTATCGAAGAGTGACTGCATGCGAACAAGTTCACGGTTCGCTTTGTCCGCATTGATTCGTTCTTCCTGAATCGCAGCACGAAGTTGGGCGACTTGTCGAGCTTCTCGAGGCTCTTGAATGATGACCGCCAGCAGTTGCCCGACTTCAACACGTTGTCCGGCTGTCACCAACAGTTGTGCCACTTCACCTGAAAACTGAGATTTAATTTCAACGGTTTTTGAGGGTTGGAGTGTACCGGTTTCCGAAACTCGAGTTTCGATGGACCCCCTGGTTACGGTGAAAAGGTTTGGCGTATTCGGGGAGGTATCAGCGGTTCCAGATAGTGGAGAAAATATCCAGACCAGTGCGCCAACACTGAAGGCGAAAAGTAGGAAAAAGACGATGGTCCATCGCTTCATCATATTAGGTTTCCGCGGCACTCACGTTCCTGAGCGCTTAAGAAGGTGGTCGACAGAAATCTGTTGGTCACCGGTACTCTATAGTACCAAGCTTGAATGACTTGAGGGAATGGAGGACAGCAGTTATGAGAGGGATATTAGACAAATTCAAATTCAAACTGAAATTTGCCAGTGAACAGATATCCCGGACAGATGAAACGTATTACATTTTACCCTTTACGTTTGCATGACCGGTGTCTATTGGAGAACGATTTGATATTCATCTAACGCCGTTGCCGTCATTCGGCGAAGATTGGCCAATGATTGATTATAGTCTACAATGGCTCGTTGTTCATTGCCTCGTGCGACGGCAAGGTCGCCTTGGAACTCAAGGACGATACGGGTTGTACTCAAGCCTAGCTGAAATCGTTCCTGTTCAGCCTTCAGTTGTTTTTCAGCCAGTTGCCTGGCAGTTTGAGTGGTGCGGATACGCTTGAAGTCAGTTTTGACTCGGCGAACCGCCTCCTTCGTATCGATGATGACTTGGTGACGAACACGTTGGAGCAATGCCTTGGCCTGATTGGCTTCCAGGACTCGTCGATTGTATTGGCTTTGCGCTGCACGATTACCAAGGGGGTAGCTCAAGATGAGACCACCACCAATATTGTAAAAGTCTGAACTGGATGTCCGGTCAAGTGAATCTTGAGGATTCTTTCCTAACCCACTCAGGCCCACCCCCCCTTCGAGTGACAGACTGGGAAGCAGCTGATTTTTTGCTAAAGTCGTGTTGAGTGTTCCCGTTTCAATATTTTTTTGAGCTTGTAGGACTTCTGGTCGATTCTTAAGTGCAGTTTCAATATCTTGCCTTAAAGTACTGGTGTTCGCATTTTGTATCGGGGTATCAGTTGCCAGTACGACAATGTCTTGTCGAAGGTCTTCTTCAGAAGGACTGAAGAGTCGCCGCAGTTGATCTTCTTGATCGCGCACGGCTTTCTGGGCCACTAGAACTTGTTCCACACGGCTGGCCACGCCGGCTTGTGCTTGTAACACTTCGACTTCAGCCATGACTCCGGCTCGTACTTTAGCTCGATTGGTGGCTAATAACTCTTGGGCCGCCTTGAGCGTGGCTTTGGCAACTTTTTCATTTTTTCGAGTAAAGACCAGTTCCCAATACGTTTGTTCGACATCTTTGATCACGGTTAACACCTGGTCGACGAAAACATGGTGTTCGGTTGTCGCGGCATTTCGGGCAATGCTGATTTGTGTCTTGTTAATATCCGCTCCAAAATCACGTAGCAACGGTTGGCTGAGATTTAAGGAAAGGGTATTGGTATACGCTGGATTGAACAAAAAAAACGTTTGTCCTGCGACGGAGTTTCTGTTCGAATCAAATGCCAAATCGAACATTCCTCCCGAATACAGTTTTTGGGTGAGGCCAAGTCTCATGCTAATATCATTTTGATCAATGCTATCAGGATCTGATCCAGTCACCATGTTATCGAACCCGAATATGGGCCGATTGAGAGGAGTAATGGTTCGATCGTATCGACTGGAGAGTTCGACGGTGGGGTCGAATTGTGCTTGTTGCAGCATAATATCGGTCAGCCGAACATCTCGTGCTTGACGACCAATGGTAATGTCCAGATTACTTTCAAGTGCTCGTAGTACCGCTTCGTTCAGTGTGAGGGTCTCTACGGGTTCGGGGTCGATGAGTGCAGTCAGGGAAGATTCGGCGATCGCGATATGGCTCTGCCCCAGCAATGAAGAGAATAGGAGGCAATTGATGAGCCAGACCGTTCGGATTGTGATACGAGAAGTCCAACCGTGAGTGTGTAGCTGCATCTTTTTGGGCAGACGAGAAACAGCTGATGGATTGTAGAATTAAAACGTCGTTCTCAAGTTGCTGATAGTAAGGCTTACGCTATCAAACGATTCAGTCACTATGCAAATCAAGGAGGTGATGAATTTGGCTGGAATCCCTCATGTTGTGGTAAATGTAAGTAGAAATGCTATTCTTTGCTTTCATCTGCGACTCTATCATCGGTTTGTGTCCAATTACTGGTAGCTCTTGAGAACGTGTGACGTAAATTCGTAAAATCATGACATATTTCGTATCGCCTTCTGCGATTTATTTCATCATATTTTGTGAAAGATAAGGAGTCGTATGTACGTGTTGGCAAAGACTTTCCTGAAATCCTGGTGTAGATTATCGAAACTTAATACTCGTGATGTGAAGACTCGGTATGTGTTATGGGTTGCGATTGCATTATTTGGTCTTTCAGGCCTTCCTGAGGCTTTTGCAGATCAGGAGGCAGGGCCACAAGAACTTCCTAAGCCTACAATTAAAACCACACAGCCGCTTTATAAGGCTTGGAATTTTGATAAAGAGCAGGCCGGCTCTCCGCCGGCTGGGTTTATGAGCGATGTGAAGAATCATGAGGCTACAGGCACATGGTTGGTTACCAACGAGCCTTCAGCGCCTTCTCAACCACAGGCTGTGGTTCAAGATGCGGGTTGTTCCGATGATTCGTGTTATGACGTGATTCTGGGTGAGGAAACGGAAGTAACCTATGTCGATGTCTCCGTACGTATAAAGCTGACAAAGGACATGGGACCAGGGAAGGCTGGGATTGTGTTGGGAGCCAAGGATCATAAAAATTTCTATGCAGCGGTTGTGACACCCGCGTCCAAGACGGTAGAAGCCTTTCTCGTTCGAGATGGAAAAGCCACGTCGTTTGGTCAATCAGAAATAAAGGTGTTTCAAGGCGATTGGCATGCTCTTCGTGTTCAGAGAAGTCCGATGATGAGCCATGATCTATTCAATGTATTCTTTGACGATCGTATGTTGTTATCACTTTCCGATTCGACGTTCAAAGAAGGCAAGGTCGGCCTGGTCACATGGGGGAAAGGGCCATTTATTTTCGATAATCTTCGCGCACAGGAATACTTGACGAGCCTCCCGCTTTCTCGTCCGCCTGCGTACTAAACACTTCGGGTTGAACAAAATTAAGAGTGGTGTTCTTGCTTAGTGTGGAAAATGACAGAGTCGATGGACGGCAAATGTAGGAATAAGGACTTTGTCCATTGACGGCACGTAATACTTGGTCTCCGTCGAATGTTGGGATGTCGTTTCATGTAATCTGACGAGATTTCTTCAGTAATTTATAGACGTATCCAATCTTTTTTTGTCCGCCCGTGGCTTTTCGGAGCACAGAGTCAAGAGGAATCTCTTCCACAGAAAATTTAAAATTTTCTTGGAAGTAGTACTCAATCGTCCCCACTCCAAGACGGTTGGGATCACAGAACCAACCCTGTCCTCCAGGTTTGAGTACTGAGCTCAGAACATTTGAGATTCCTGGTAAGTTCTTTTCGTCATAAAATACCTCACTGCCCAATACGATCGTGTAGGACTGTTTCAAATTAATTGAGTTAAACCAATCCAAGGTGCAGGTGTCGAAGTCTGTGATGTTGTTTAGCTGACACGATTCCTTCACCCCTTCGAGCGTGATGGGAACCATGTCAGAAAATGTCATGGATGCGCCTAATTGAGCGGCGACGATGCCAGCTAAGCCTACACCACAACCAATCTCCAGAACTTTTTGTCCTTTCAATTTTTGCGGAAAAAATCTTTCGATAAGGAATATCGACAGGGCCACTTCCGACGGCCAGATTCGATTCCAATATCCCCATCCAAGTGACTCATCATCTCGTTTGTCGATTGGGGTTTCATCTGAAATGTCTCGCTTGGTCTTGATGACAATTGGCACCTCTCCGAGCTGAGGTAGTGTGATGATTTTTGTGTGACTCAAAGGAAACCCTTTTTTTCAGGTAACGTCCTATCTTGATTTTTGAGCAGATTATCCCTGCCCATCAAACTTCGCAAGTTCGGTGTCGACGAATCCCAGGATTTTTTCGGCGTCCTCAAGCAGACCATCGGTGATATTCATGCCAAGAGCGAGCTCTTCATCGTCTAAGGTATCGGCCAATCCGTGATTTTGGAGCAAACTAACATCCCAAAAGACCAGTCCGATGTTTTCTTGTTTTCCATCGATGGTCGCAATGGCATTAATATTGTCCCCATGCTCGGTGGGTGTGTTCACAAACGAAGGCTTGATGCCTTGTTCTTTGGCACGTTGAAGAAATTCCATAAATGTCTTAATTCGTTTTAAACTATTGGGGTCCGTGACCATGTTATAAGCCTCCTAAAGAACTGGGCATATATGAATAAAATATTCAAAGTCAGAAAGTTATCTTCAACTCGTTGTGTTGCTTGAAATGTTTTACTGACATTCTATGATATAGATACTTCACTTCCAAACGAATCGTGACTGGTGGTCGGGAAATTCTCGGCTTAGGAGAAGTTAAAGGTATACAGATTGTGACCTTGAGAGCATGTTTTGAGGATATAGAACCGTAATGGCCAGCTCATGAATTTTTCTCGATGATGGTGGTCAACTGCTTCGCACATTTGATGAGTTCGTTGTCTGTGGTAAGAATGTCTGGACAGATTCGTAGAAGATCTTCGCGGGCATCGATGATGATTTTGGCATTCTTCAGCTTTGGCGCTATGCTATCTGCCGATTGATGACGAATGGTCAAGAAGGCTCCTCGTCTCTCAGGTTTCCCTAAAACGTGTATACCATGTTCGTAGAGAAGATCCGTAAGTCGTGTTTGTTGTTTTAGCGAATAAGCACGTAGACGTTCAACCCCAAGGCCGAGTGTGAGTTCGAGGCCGGCTTTCACTTGGTAGCAGGGAAGAACGGGCGGCGTGGATTCAAGGAACGCGTTGCCACCTTGCGCGAGATCTGCTTCATCTGGCCGTCTGAATTCAAAGGGTTTCGGTTGCGCGAACCAGCCGGTATCAAGAGTGGTGAATGAACCGGTAAGGTGCCGTGGGTGGATGTATAACCAACAGGCACCTGGCCCCCCGCGTAAGTATTTGTAGCATCCGCCAATCGCAAAATCAGCTCCTAGCGTTTCAATATTAACTGGTAAAGCTCCAGCTGCATGATACAGATCGATGAGCACCATGGCCCCACGCGCTTGGGCGTCACGAATCAATTGTGTCAATTTGGTGAAGTACTGACCGGTTGTGAAGAGCACCATCGAGACAACCACCAATGAATTGGGATATGTGACGGCAGTGAGCAAGTCTTCTTCATGATAGATTCCCTGATCGTCAGGTTTAATAAACTGTAGGGTGATCCGATTGCGTTTGGCGTAGACTTTGAGAATATGATCAATGGAACTAAATTCTGCGGTCGTGGTCATGACGTTGATCTTTTCATCAAAACAGTTCAGCACCGCTCGCAATCCTTGTCCCGCACTGGTTTTGGGAACGATACAATCCGCAGTTGGTGCGCGAATGAGTTGAGCAATGCTGTGACGAAAGTATTGAATTTCGGCAAGCCAGTTGTCCCAGGCCTGATCCATATCTTCATACCAATGGGTTAAGGCCTGCTGAATGTCGGTTTTGGTCTGGTCTAAGGGGCGCCCTAAAGAATGGTTGGCGAGATACGTCTC
>BQIX01000111.1 GCA_021604145.1 Nitrospirales bacterium | reverse complement strand
TGGTGAGTCAAATATAACCTTTATTGATAGGGCAGTGTGCGCCATACGAATGCCTTGAGGGTTATGGGAATTCGATTGTACCTCACTTGTTTTATGACTGAATTTAAAAGGAATTTCCTGTTTCCTTGAACCACGATCATCTTTCAGTCGTGACCAGCGTAGGGGAGTTTCATTGATGTAAGGTGATTCTATAGGGGAGGGGTTTGGTGTCTATTCCGCTGTATATGTTTCTTTCACGACACATTTCAACATATGTTTCTTGTGAGTCGGTTGAGGTAATTGTATTTGCATAAGAATTCCTGATTGTTTCATGCCTATACTTTCGTGAAAAGGTTCGGTAGGATGTCGCGCCGAATGGCAATCTAAGAGGATTCATTCAAACCCCAAGGAGTCATCGTCATGTCAAAAAGTCAGGACTCACGAAAAGAAACCAAAAAGAAGCCTGCCAAATCGATGAAGGAAAAACGAGCTGAAAAGAAGGCCAAAAAAAATGGATAGGATCTGAGCGTTGTTGTATAAGTGAATTAGGTTTGGAGGTCATACATGAAGAGGCATTTAGCTGTGTCTGTCCTCGGTATCATTGCCTGGTGCAGTCTTGTCGCGTTTCTCGGCTGCGCTGCAGCCGAGTCGAAGCACGGCCATGTGGAAAAAAGTCCCGTCGACATTATGGAATGGACGGTGCCGTGGGAGCAGACGAGGCCGCGTGATCCCTATGTTGATCAAGATCACCACGTGTGGTTTGTCGGACAGCAGGGTGATTATGTGGCGATGTTTGACCCAAAAACCGACAAGTTTCGGCAGTATCCGTTAGAGGCTGGAACAGGTCCCCACAATCTCATCGTTGATGGAAAGGGATTTGTGTGGTACGCCGGTAATCGGGCTGCGCATATTGGCAAGCTCGATCCGAAAACCGGAAACATTATCAAATACATGATGCCAAATTCTGGGGCATCCGATCCACATACCCTGGTCTTTGGAGATAACAATGAAATCTGGTTTACCGTTCAACAGGGAAATTTTGTGGGACGATTAACCATGGATTCAGGCAGCGTTATTTTGACACCACTTCTTACAGCCAATGCCCGTCCCTACGGCATTGTTGTTGATGCGGCTCACGTGCCATGGTTTACTGAGTTCGGTTCGAATAAGTTGGGAACCATTGATTCTAGATTACAGTCCGTGAAAGAAGTTTCACTGCCTCGTCCCGATGCACGACCGCGACGCTTAGCCCTCACGTCTGATGGAGCCATCTGGTATGTCGACTATGCTGAAGGGTATCTCGGGAAGTTTAACCCTTCTACAAAAACGGTCAAAGAATGGCCGGCTCCTGGTGGTCGCGATGCACGACCTTATGGAATGACGGTCGATGATCAGGATCGGGTCTGGTATGTAGAAACGGGCGCATTTCCGAATCGACTCATCGGATTTGATCCCAATACTGAAGAAGTGATCAGCATCACCGACATCAAAAGCGGCGGTGGCACAGTTCGGCATATGATATACCATCAACCTACGCAAACAATTTGGTTTGGCACCGATGCGAATACGATTGCTAGGGTCACGGTCCCACAATCATGACTTGGCATATGTTTTTAATGAGGCAGTGAATTCATTAAGAGTACCCCACCGACTAAGAGCATTCCGACACCGGCGAGTCGTCCACCCCAAGGCCCGAAGGGGAGAACTTTTTCTGAAAACACAAAAATTGTCAGGCCGGCAATCCACAAAAGATTCATCACGCCGCCGAAGAAGAGCAAACCCATTAAGGCCCAACAACAGCCAAGGCAATAAATTCCATGCTCCAGACCCATTCGAAAGGCCCCAGTGCTGCCTGCTCGCCAATGGTGAACAATAAAGGAGGTCGGGGAACGACAGTGCTCAAGGCAGACATTTTTCCATGGAGTCAGTTGGTAGAGTCCTGCAACAAGAAAAAGTCCGGCACCCAGAGTTTGACTATTGGTTGTCATCATCGGGGATAGGAGTGCGGCTTGATGCATGCCGAATTGGGCGAGTGTCGCCGCAATACTAAACAGTCCCCACATAACTAGATAGGCAGCCACGAAGGCCGAGGTTGGAGCAATCGGCGTTCCCTGCCGATTGGCTTTTCGAGCCATCCCAGCATATAGGAGTGTCATCGGGGTGGCGGATGGCAACATCATGCCGATCATCATTACGCTCCACATGAGAAACATCAAGGCAAAGTCTGTTCCAGTCCAGGGGTGAAGCTGCATCACGCGGCCAAGTCCACTGGTCTCCATTTCTGGCATCCCAGACTCGAGATGAATGAGGTAAGCCCAGGAGAGAACGGTCACGCCAACCAGACCAGAGACAATTGCAATGGTATCCCGTTGAGGAAGGGCTGCCACAAGACTCAGCCTAAATCGAGATAGAGGAGAAATGAAGAATGACGAAGCATGCTCTTTTCCTGCCTGAGAAACAGGATGAGTGAGGGAAAACGTTTGTTGTTATAGTTCTTTTGGCATTCACTCAACACGAATGACGCCGTCTTGATTCATGTGAAGCGTATTAAAATGTGCATGGCTTTCTGAAAGCTGTAAGGCTATCGCGCCCTTTGCGCTGGATGTTCCCGTGCCGACTTCAGCCACGGTGTATTCAAAGCCATTTGGTAGATTGATGCGAGCATGATGGGGCGTTCCCGTATGCTTATTGAAGATAGGGTTTCCCTTAGACTCGACAACACCAGGGATAGTGACTTCAGCCATCCTGGCCTCGACATCGATCGAAAGATCAATGGGCGCCGACAGTGGGGCAAAAACTTCAGACATGGTGCTATTGAACACAAAGAAGTGTGTGGCGCCGGGAGCCGTCGATTCGCCGTGCAAAATTTTTCGAAGCGCTTCGCGTTGGATGTCATTTGCACGACTGTCAATAATAGCTTGCTGCTTACCATTACCGGCTGCAATTTCTCCTGGCCAATGGAGGACCATGGCCCAGTTGAGCCCATCTAAACTGGTATCATTAAAATAGCCTTCTTCGATGTGCCCCGCGGCAAAGGCTTCACAGAAACCGTGGGTTGATGGAGCATGAAATTGACAGGGACAGCCCCAATCGCAATTACAGTTGTTGAATTCTACGCCGCGAAGCATCCATTGATCAGGCATGCAGGGCACTCTCTTTCTTTGGTTGCTCAGGTAGTCTTTCGGACACCTCTGCCTGTGTCCCAGGTTCTGTCTGTCACATGATAATTATGAGCATATCATTTTCTGCCATGACCTGCCATCCTTCTTCACTTACTCAACCTTCCTAGCTAAGATAATTTCATTCGCGTTGAGTTGTTTGAATTCTTCATATCTCAGAACACATACTGGAAAGATGTTGTCGACTATGGCTGTGTGCCATAATTTTGTAGCAGCTTGTGTTTTTTGCCAATTTGTGAATCTGTGGAGGAGCATAAGATGGTATTCCTGTTCAATGAACATGGAGGAATGAATGACTCAAAGCAATGACGTTCAACAGCGTCAAAAGCATCAAGGTACAAGTGCAACTATCATGACGTGGGCAGTGATGGTGTTGGTCTTTGGAGTCTTGGTGGCGCACCAGGATGGGCTGAAGATAAGAGGAAACATCATGGGCATGATCCTGAAAAGAAACTTCAGACATTGACCGAAAAGTTAGAACTGACAGAGGGGCAACAAGCCAAAATTAAACCCGATGCTTGAGCAAAACATTGACAACTTCAGGCGCTTCACAAACAAATGAAAGACGTCCGAATGAATGCCCGTGCTCAAATTGAAGCAGAGTTCACGTCAAAGCAAGTTGAAAAACCCAAAGAACGTCGAAATAAACACAAGCAGTGCAAAGAGGGGGAAAAGGTAATCACGGGAAAAAGCAGAAAAAATTATAAAGACCACGAAAAGGATATGCCCTACGATTAAAATTAAGGTCTTTACACATTGGTTGCATGGGTCACGTCTAGTTAAGTCGGCTATCCAGTGGACATCAGGAAATCCTACTTTCTTGGTGTCGCCGGATCTACTCTTTACGAAATACGAAAATGGTATGCCATTCTTGTCGATGAGTATCATGTTCGATAATGAATTGGTATGATCTCTCTTAGGTCCAGGTGACTTGTCGATCATGATTGGTTCCATGACTCAATCGAGTTTAAGCCGTTGCACACTGCACTGGTCCTGTGTCCAAACTCCTCGCCCGCATCTAGCCTTGCATGCGTAGCCGACTCTACCAATCCAGTTATTGTACGTAACGAGAGCCAATTAGATATCTTCATGGCCAATTTGCACGAAAGTCCTAGGGACAATGATGTTCACAGAGCAAACGAAGAAGCGCATGGCGTCGAGCCGATATTATTATAAGAAGGAGTTGTTGCGATGGAGTGGTTGACTGATCCTGAGGCATGGTTGGCGCTGGGAACGCTGACGGCACTTGAGATAGTTCTTGGGATTGACAATATTATTTTTATTTCAATCCTGGCTGGGAAATTGCCGGTGGCGGAGCAGGCACGTGCAAGAGTCCTCGGGTTGGGTGTCGCCATGTTTTCGCGCTTAGCCCTCCTGTTTTCTCTCTCGTGGTTGATGGGACTTACCGCTCCATGGTTTGCCATCTTCGGTCATGACTTCTCAGGCCGGGATTTGATTCTCATAGCAGGTGGACTGTTTCTCTTAGTCAAAAGTACTTTAGAAATTCACGAACGATTAGAAGGGCAAGAGAGCGAAGGGACAACCAGTGCGGCGACATCGTTTACCGCGGTGATCGTACAGATTGCGGTACTGGACATTGTCTTTTCGTTAGACTCAGTCATTACGGCTATTGGTATGGCAGATCAAGTTTGGGTGATGGCCATGGCTATTATCATTGCGGTCGGTGTGATGATGGTTTCTTCCGGCGCGATCAGTGAGTTTATTGACGAGCACCCGACAATCAAAATTCTTGCGCTGAGTTTCTTGCTGCTGGTTGGAGTGATGTTAATCGGGGAAGGGTTTTCTTTCCATATTCCCAAAGGCTATATCTATTTTGCGATGGCCTTCTCAGTGTTTGTTGAATTAATTAATTCAAAAATTCGAAAAGGTCACACGAAGCCCGTCAAGCTGCGTCAGCCCAGTCCAGAATAATGGGTGATATTTATTCCAGTCTTCGTCATGTATGAGAGGAGTAGGAGGCTGGCGATATTACTGATCGATGTGAGACACCGTATCGTCGGGCGTATATCTCATAATCACAATGATTTTCTCGTGCGTGATAAAAGTCCTACTTGTTTTGTAACTGAAAGGTTACCCCTCTTGCTTAACCGTCCTGATTCAGTTTTCAGTATATTTTTCATGATTTTATTGAATATTTTTACATTGTGAAAAGATCTGAAACACATTAAATTCACTGCGAGAAGAAAAGTGTCGAAAGCTCCTGTACTTGATTGGTGAACCCGTATTCGACCGTTAGGTATAATCTCCATTGCAAGAGAGATTGGTTAGAAATAAGAACGAAGACGGTAAGTATTAGATCGTCCTGCACATGCATTCTAAATGTGAGACTACATATGGCCCAGAAAATTTTTGTAGTTGATGACGAAGAAACTTCTCGACAGGGCTTATCAACGCTTTTGGCCAAGTGGGGCTATGAAGTGCAGGAAGCTGGAGATGGGGAAGAAGCGCTGAACAAGATTTCCCAATTTCATCCTGATGTTGTGATCACCGATTTGGTGATGCCGGGCTTTAATGGCCTCGAACTCATTCAGTTTCTTCAAAAAGAATTAATCTATAGTCCAGTTATTGTGTTAACTGGACATGGGACCATTGAGACGGCTGTTTCGGCCATAAAACACGGGGCCTATGATTATTTAACGAAGCCGCTGGATGTGCCAAGACTTCGAATTATGATTGAGAAAGCGTTAGAGAAGGGAGCGACGCAACGTGAAATGGTCCTCTTGCGGAAACGGCTTAAAGGTCTATGGGGACTCGGAAAATTGGTTGGAAAAAGCAAGCCGATGCAAGAAATCTATAGTCTTATTGAGTTGGCAGCGCCGACCCCAGGGAGGGTCCTCATTCTCGGGGAAAGTGGGACAGGCAAAGAATTGGTTGCACAAAGCCTTCACGAACTTTCAGAGCGAAATAAGGGACCGTTCATTCCCGTGAATTGTTCCGCCATCCCGGAATCCTTACTCGAGAGTGAGATTTTTGGTCACGAAAAAGGTGCCTTTACCGGAGCGTTAGACCGAAAGCCCGGCTGCTTTGAGTTAGCACATGGTGGAACACTTTTTTTGGATGAAGTGGCTGAAATGAGCGCCTCTATTCAAAGTAAATTTCTAAGAATTCTCCAAGATTCTTCGGTCAAACGAATCGGCGGAACCATTCCCATGCAAGTGGACGTTCGGATTGTCGCGGCGACGAATAAGGATCCACTGAAGGCGATTCAGGATGGATCCTTGCGTGAAGATCTGTATTATCGATTAAATGTTTGTACGATTCATCTTCCTCCGTTACGAGAGAGAATTGATGATATTCCTCTTTTGGTGAAGGCGTTAATTGAAGAATTTAATTCCAATTATATGAGAACGATTCAGTCTATAGACGACGAAGCCTTAGACTGTTTAATCAAGCATTCGTGGCCAGGCAATGTCAGAGAATTGCGAAACGCTATTGAACGAGCTGTGATGACCTGTACGTCGACGGTCATTTCCAAAGAACATCTCCCAGACTTTCCTCGTGGAGAACATCGGGCACATACCGACGAGCAGAAAGGGACGGTTCAATTACCTGTAGGCTCGACGATTGAAGGTGCTGAACGTGAACTCATCCTTCAGACGTTGAAGTTTAATCAAAATAATAAGACCCGCACCGCGGAAATTCTGGGTGTCAGTCTGAAAACACTTCATAATAAGCTTCATCGATACGGATTGCATGATGCATTTGAACGTTAAGGGAAAGGAAGCCTTCGGTGTTTCAATTATTACGCTGGTTGTCGTCATTGGAAGTACATTCCTGAATCTGTCTCAATTAAGTCGTGTCATTATTCAAGAAACCCTAGAGCAAGTCTCACTCGTTAAACGGCAAATCTTTGAGCAGAGTAAGCGCGTTGTTCTTAATGCCCAACCGTCTCCTATTCCTCCCATTGCCTTATTAGCTTCCAACCAAGAGTTAAAACATTTTCTCGAAGCGAGTGTGGGATACTCGCCTCATCTTCTCTATGCGTTGCTTGTTGATACGCAAGGAACGACCGTTCTTCACCCCGAAGGAGAGAAAATCGAACGACAACACCCGGATCGGCCGAAGCTGGAGGATCTTCTTTCCCTTGGCCCCTTTGATCGTTTTAAAGTTCTGTATCAGGAAGGAACCACATTCGATAGCACGCTTCCTATGACATGGGAGAATGTGCTGATCGGAGAAGTCATTGTGGGGATACATACGAGCTTACTTCGTGAGCGAATGAACGCTTCGATTAAAACCAGTGTCTTATTTGGCTTAATCGCGTTGCCCATTGCGTGGTTAGTCACCATGGGATTAGCCGCTCTTACGCTACGGCCCATCCATGCGATGGCCTTTCAGATGGAACAGCTTCGACAAGGACATTTTGATGTGTTAACGGATTTGAGCCGGACAGACGAGTTTCGTGAGTTGGCGGCTCAACTCCAATTGTTGGGGCAACAATTAAAATCTGACCGCCTCAAAACACTGAGCGATGAACCACATCTCCATGGCGTGGTTGAACATTTGGAGGATGGAATCATTGTCGTGGACGGGCAAGGTACCGTTCTCTTTCTCAATCAAGCGATGGAAGTGATGGTCGATATTCCAGTATCCCATTTGCCGGGTCATCGGTTGCATGTATTAGGAGAAATGTTTATTCCACTCACTCAATTAGTTGAAGAAGCTCTTACGGAGAAAAAGGATTTTAAAGCGGTGCCCTGTTCTTTACCCAGAAAGGCTGAGGCTAAATCCTTTTACATCTCCGTCGTATGTTTGAAGACGGCATCGCAGTTTCATGGGGTGATGATATTATGTCGGGATGTGGAAGCGATGAAAGCGCTGCAATCCTTGGTTCGCTATGCGGCTCAATTGACGACTTTAGGACAATTAACCTCCGGAATTGCTCATGAGATTAAAAATCCCTTGAATTCGATGGTGATTCATCTTGAACTCTTAAAGGAAGAAATCAAAGATGTGAACGGAGGAGTTCAGCATAGTTTACAGGTGTTGGAGGGAGAAGTGCATCGGCTCGATCGAGTCGTCGTCGGATTTTTGAAATTTATGCGACCACAGGAATTAGAAATCTCTTCAATCAATATCAATAAATTTCTGGAAAAGGAAGTGAAGTTGCTGGAAACAGAATGGGGAAGCAAGGGCATAATATTTCATTTAGATTGTGAGCCCAATCTTCCTGTGGTTTCTGCCGATGCCGATTTATTGAAGCAAGTGTTTCTCAACATTCTCCTAAATGCGTGCCAAGCCATGGACGAGGGTGGGACTATTCGTATTAAGACATCAACGCACCAAATCGATGAAATGGAGATTTCTATCACTGATCAAGGACCGGGGATCCCCGAAGAAGACCAAGATAAAATTTTTCATTTATATTACACTACGAAGTCTCGTGGAAGCGGATTAGGGCTTCCATTAGCGTATCGTTTTATTCAATTGCATGAAGGAGTGATTGATGTTCAATCAGAAGTGGGAAAAGGTACGACGTTTAGCATACGATTACCGAAAAATAATTGACATGTCGTGTCGATCATTATCCATGAATGCGGGAAAAGCTATGGCTGATCGTCGAGTCCTTACTTACGGAATGATCTGTGTGCTGACGGGGTGTTCTCTAGAAACCACTTCACTGCAATTGGGTGTATGGGACTTTCAGGCGATGTCCGCGGTCAGATCTCTCTATCCCGCAGGTAGTCATAGAATTGACGACAAAACTCTTTCACCACTCGCGAATATCTCTGGACTCGCTAATTCTAGAATTTTAGGAGAAGGAGATAGATACAAAACTCACTCAATCCATTCCCACCTTCTGCGGTTCACTTCAGCTGAAGAACAAAAACCTTCACTTTTAGTTCCCAAGATTCCCGATAATGCGAATGGTGAGATGGTCGTGACATATAAATCAAAAATAGAGGAAACAAAAAGTTTGATGCGCAATATTGACGAACATCAATTATCGAAGGAACAGCACGACACCTATAATTCTATTCATAGTTTTCTGGAAAAATCTCAAGAAGCGTTTTCTCAAAATGATATGTCGATGGCGGTGAATTTAGCCGAGAAAGCTCATACCCTGGCTCAAGAAATTTTCAATAATTCCACGACGCCATAGCGAACGTCCTCTTCGGATGTGATCTGTGTATGAGAAACAGGTGTATATCAGTAGCTTGAAAAAGTCGTCATCGTTTTATCTGTAGGGAAAAGGTCTCTGGGCTTCGCTCATGACTAAAAAAAATGTGTTAATTGTCGAAGATGATTTGAACAGCCGTGAAGGCATGAAGGCGATTCTACGGATGTATGGCTATCATGCCGATGTCTCCGAAAACGGACTGCAAGCCATTAAGAAAATCAAAGAGCACAGATTCGAAGTCGCTCTCATCGATATCAATCTTCCCCCTGTCTTGAATGTGGAAATTACTGGATGGGATCTTATCCGAATTTTTCGATCGTTTGATCCCGCCATCCAAATTATCGTGGTGAGTGGAGAAAAGGGTAT
>BQIX01000110.1 GCA_021604145.1 Nitrospirales bacterium | reverse complement strand
TCAGTGACATTCTTCAGGACAGAAGAACAAGAGATAGAGAACGATACCCAATCCAAGAATAAACGAACTCCACAACATCCAACGATTTATCTGTCCAAAACCCTTCTTATTTTTCATCTTGTCTTCTTGGTGCATACCTTCACCTCACAAGGAATTTAGAACAATGTGTATGATGAACAACTGAGTGAGAAACACTTCCCAAGAGAAAACGACTGAGTCCAGACCGACTGAATAAGGGGTCACCCTGGCCAGAAGCCACTCCGTCACAACGGCATAAAGGGTCGATCGTTCTGCATACAGGTGCCCATTCCCCAGGAGTCGATCCATCCGCTTGATATTGTGCCCCACCAAGGCCGGACTGCGGAGTGCGCGTCCCAACTCGGTCAAGGTCAGGTGCGGAGGATAAAGGAGAGCCTCGACCGCGCTCATTCGCGCCCTCAAGCGCGTCGCATGAATTGTAGAACAGGTGGTCTGCAGGTTGCAGGTAGGTCCGCAAGAATCGAAGGGCCGGCATGAGCACCTCCTTGGCAAGCAGAGGAATGTCAAAAATTAAACTCTCTAGCCATCTATACGCGATTCTAGCGACAGTGTAAACCTTAAGTTGTTGAGTGTAAAACTGTATTTATTTTTGTGGGGATCCGTCAGGGACCGTCCCCTTTTCCAATCATGCCACCATCATCGATTTATCAATATTCACATTCTCTCCGATTTGCAGCGCACACACCAAGATAGCCCTTGATCGATGCGATGACCAACGGCACGACGCCAAATATGATAAAGACCAGATCTCCAGGCAACCGCAGCCATTCGATTAGGTGTGATCGGTCATTACCGATGTAGTCAAGGCTACGAGCGTGCCAGTACCCATGCTGGAACACGTCCCAGACTTGCAGCACTCCCCCAGGGAACAAGCTCAACGCCACCATCAGCGCCAGACCGATGTTGGTGCCCCAGAAGGCCACCTTAATGTATTTCTCAATGTCCGCCCAGCGCGCATCATCGCTGGTTTGACGAAGCATGAACACCATCAATGCGATCGCTAGCATGCCGAAGACGCCCATCAGTGCGGCGTGGCCATGGTTCGTGGTCAGTTGTGTTCCGACCTCGTAGTAGCTGATAATCGGCAGGTTGATCAGAAATCCGAATATGCCAGCTCCCAGAAAGTTCCAGAAGCCCACGGCCATCAGGAAATAAAACGTCCACCTGTGCGGAATGGAGACCGCCTTGCCGCACACATCACAGTCGCCGCGCGTGGTCCGAACAAAGTCCCAGGCGTCTAACGTCAGCAAGGTCAATGGAACGACTTCAAGCGCTGAGAACAGAGCTGAGAGCGCCATATTGAAGTTGGTGTGGCCCGTGAAGTACCAATGGTGACCCGTGCCGATCAGTCCACCGAGAAAGTACAGGATGGCGTCAAGGTAGATCACTCGTAGCGCGACATTACGGCGTGTCAGGCCAAGTTGATAGAACGTCAGCGCCACCACCGTTGTTGCGAAGAACTCGAAGAAGCCTTCCACCCACAAGTGGATGATCCAGAAGCGCCAGGTATCGACCACCGTATAGTTCGTTTTTGCGCCAAAAAATAGGGCCGGCACGTAAAACACCGGAATCGCCAGCGCGGCCACCAGAAACATCTTGACAAGTGGTTTTGACTCCGGCTGCGCCAGCGCGGTGGGCCGCACTAAAAGCCAGAGCATCGCAAACCACAACAATAACCCCACGATCAACAGGTATTGCCACAATCGGCCAAGCTCCAGGTACTCCCAACCCTGGTTGCCGAGCCAAAACCACCAGTCACCCAGGAATTGCGAAATACCTAGCCACTCACCCAGTAGGCTGCCGCCGATCACGATCGCGAACGCGGCAAACAGCACATGGACCCAACCAGCGAACCAGCGTGGTTCATCGGCGCGCAACGAACGACCGAGAAATAACGCGGCAGCAACATAGGCAGTCGCAATCCAAAAGATCGCCAACTGCAAATGCCAGGTGCGCATCAGATTGCTAGGGAAAATGCGTTCAAGTTCGAAGCCGTAGAAGCTGCTCGGATCAGCGCGATAGTGGGCCGTGGCACCGCCAACCAATGTCTGCGCCAGCAATAGCAGCGCCACGACGACCAAAAATTTCACCAGCGCATTTTGCCCCCTGCTGGATCTCCCCGGCAGCAGATGCGGGTGCACGTGATGACCGCGAGAGGTCCAGCCCAGATAGTCGAATTTGCCAAAGCTCAGCAGCACAACCCCAATGCCGGCGAGTAACACGATTAAGCTCAGTGCACTCCACAATATCGCATCAGGCGTGGGCTGATTCCCGACAGTCGGATCGTATGGAAAATTATTGGTATAAGAATAATCTTCCCCGGGCCGGGCAGCCACCGACGCCCACGCCGCCCAAGTGACGAAGGCGGTGAATTGCCGGAGCTCGGTCGGATCGGTGATGAGGTTAGCCTTCAGGCCCCCGTTGCGCGATGGATGGCGAAAGTACTCGGTCCAGTAGTTGATCTGCTGGCGATAGGCTACCGTTTCCGTAGCAGTCAAATGGAGCGTTTCGGTGTCCGCATTGTAGCGATTGGTTTTAAGCGCCACCGTCGTTTCAGCCTGGACAGCGGCCTGCTGCGAAGATGTCAATACTGCCAAAGGCTGCTGGTAACGTTGCTGTGCGATGGCCTCGGCGGTGTCTTTTCCCATCCTATGCAGAGCGTCGGCGGAGTAATCCGGACCGAGATAGGCGCCGTGCCCCCAGATGCTGCCATTGGCCATCAAGCCGTACTTGAGAAATACCGCCTGACCTTCGCTAATATCGTCGCCGCTGAATAGCGTGACGCCTTGCGCGTCCACGACATGCACAGGAATTGGCGGCGCATTGCGGTAGGCGAGCATGGTGATCGTGAGTAGCCCGGTAAAACCAAGCACCATGACGATCAAGACGGAGCGTAGCCACCATGGCGAAAGCGGACCGTCGTCTTCGGTCAACGGTTGCGCAGCGTTACTCATTGTTTCATTTCCTATCTATCGTTTCTTTAGCGATGGGCCAATGGGGAGCAAAAGATTTTTCCGACACCTCTCACAACCAGCAACAATTTTAAAAAATGAAATTTGCCAACAGGCATTCGATCTGGTCGTTCTTGACCGTCAGTGAGACCAGCATTTATGCACAAATTCCCACGATATAGAATCAAGCTGCCGTCACACCTCATCGGTCGCACGATCCCACCGACCAGCTCATATGGAGCATCAGTTCAGGCAGAAGAGAATTGCCCTTTCTCATGGGGTTTGACCGATCACATCAGGAGCCTTCTTGTCCTTTGTATTCACCTTACTCATCATCTCTCATGGTCTCATGGCATCACCGCTCCCGGAATCGAGATGATCGAGGTCACGATTCCGCTAGGCGACATCGTGATTTCAACATATTCTTTCTTTGGCTTTTGCATCCACGTCAGGGGGCATACCTTCACCTCACAAGGAGTATAGAACAATGTGTATGATGAACAACCGAGTGAGAAACACTTCCCAAGAAAAAACGACTGAGACCAGACCGACTGTGCGTTCGCATGACAATAAGATCTGGCTTGCGTTGTTTCACTTCATCTGCAATACCAATAGAAGGTGCCCCCAATACGGCGAACCCATTGGCTTCATGTCCCAGGCTTCGTAATTTTCTTGCCACATCTTCAGTAAACTTCTCACCATGTTCAATGATCTCTTTTCGAAAATCTTCTGGGATTATCACGCCCACAGGCCAAACAGGCTGTGAAAAAGGCACGACATACATCAGGGTGACATGACCAGGTTCTCGAAACGGCTTCGTCTCAAAAAACCGAACGATGGCCTCTCCATCATCTTGATTCGCGAGGGGAATAAGAATATGTTGAATTTCCCTCAGTGACTCTTTGACGATAAGGGTCGAGCACGGTGCATGCGTCATCACGCGATGCGAAACACTGCCAAACATTTTCTCTTGAATTTGGCCGAGCCCTCTCGACCCTAGTACGATGAGATTTGCTTGTCCTTTTCCCGCGGTCTCGATAATGATTTCTGCCGGTTCACCGAGTTGTAAAGATTTTTTAACTGGACCGGGATGGCGCGGTAAAAGAGAGATGACGCGCTCTAACAGTCGCTCTCCTTCCTCTCGCATCGCTTTCTCGACTTCTATAGCTAAATCTTTGGCTAATTCAACACCAATGGTTGGGTACGATAATCTTGGAATATCAACCACCGTCAGTACAGTCAATTCCTCCGCGCGACATAACCCACTCAATCCTCGTACGGCCTCGTAAGATTGCTCTGATCCATCGACTGCCAAAATGATTTTCATACTTGGTTCTCAGAATTTGTTGTTTGCTACGCCCACAAACCTGAAACATCATCAATACAAAATGCAGTCCTTGTCTGGGTAGAAGAATTATAAAAGATCCAGCTTATTATTCTTTAAAAAGCAAGAGCTATGCCCCAACCATGAGATTATACCGTGTAGATAAAGCAGTGCAGGCAGATGAGAACGGAAGAAAGGGGGTTCGATATCGCGATAAGAAGACAATTGATTGAGGCGAAATGCAACTCAAAGTAAATTAGGGGCTGGGGCAAAAGGCATCAACACCACAGTCTTGCTACATCGTGACGAGCAAATGGGGAGCGGAGTCCATAAAGCACTTTGGCATAAAACACGCAAACTGCTCCCCTTCTCCACATCCGATCTTGATCAACTTCCTCCAAACTTGTAACTGCGGTAAACTATAAGTATAAGGGACTGTGCAGTGGATTCTATGTAAAGAAAAAACTGAAAGTATCTCAGAAAATTGTGGTGCTATAATGATATCGATACCCAATAACTTTCCAACTAAATTGGCACATTGCCAAAACCGACGTCAGACATCCGGAAACTTATTGGAACGGCTATAACCCAAGAGGTTCACCATGAATAATTCAAGAGGCCAAAGCTTTGAAGAATTTTGGGGTGAGGTGCAGAATGAAATCCATAGTCATCCGGTCATCGTGCATAATCCCTATTGCCAATGGTTCAAGAAGGGCGAAGCGGTCGAAGAGCAGTTAATTGACTTATTTGAACAATTTGCCGTCTTTTCCAAATGGTTTTTGTTAGCCCAATTGATGAGGGTGTTGAATGCGTCAGACCTTGAAGCTGAGGCCCATGCACGATACATCTTGGCAAACGAATTAGGTGTTCGAATCAATTCTGATGGTTCGACAGAAAATCAACCATTCAAAACCCAGTGGGCGCATATCAATTGGCTGCGAGATACGGCCCGACCACTGAATCTCGATCCAGAAAGACTTGGAAGTTGGGATTCGGCATCTTCCTCCACCCGCGCCTTTATCAGAGGCCTAGAAGAAACCTATGGCAACAAGGATGGTGAAGTTGGCCGGGGCGCAAGCTATGCCATCGAAACCTGGGCGGCCTGGGGCATCGGTCAAGGTGAGGCAGCCGAGTCCAATAATTTCTGGAAGGAATTGATTACAGGAATAGAAGGGTATAACAAGAAAAACAAACTGGCTGGTGATTCGGCCATTCCTTTGAAGTTTTTCCTGTTTCATTTTAACAGTGAAAAAGGACACGGTGATAATGTCCTGGATGAACTCAAGGAGTCGTTTTCGAAACCGGAATTCGATGGAAAAAAGTTTATTGAGGCTGGGGGCAAAGCCCTGAATGCCATTTACACATTCTGGGCAGGTCTGGATCAATCTCGGAAAGACATGAAAAACGTTCAACCCTTAAGAGAAGCTGGAATGCATCCATCAGCATTCTAAAGAAGATCACACCTCAACATGATTATTCATTCAACGCTCAAATAGCATTCCCGCCATACCCTATCCTTCTCCCTACAGGGAGTAAGGGAACTTCAAGGTGTCATCGTTGAAAGTGCCAAGGCTAACCCTATTTATTCGTTTTACCTACCAATCGACGGGCGTAGATTTCCTCAAATTCTTTTAAACAGTCCAGGTTAGCGACGGACGATTGATTGACCAGACTTTTCTTCTGAAATATGTCTCGCACAGTCGTTTCCATTTTTTTCCCATTCATCGTCTTTGGAACTTCTCGAATCTCATAAATTTCATGTGGCACATGACGAGGCGTCGCTTCTTCTCGAAGCCGTAGTTTGATTTTCTCCTTGAAGTTCGATGAGCTATCTGTCTTTTGATTTAACACAACAAATAGAAGCATCCGTATATCGTGATCTTCCTCAACCCCAATGATCAAACTGTCCACGACTTCTTCTATGCCTTCAACGATTCTGTAGATTTCTGCAGTGCCAATACGAACCCCACCAGGATTGAGCGTGCTATCACTCCGTCCATACACAACAACGCCCCCATTATCTTTAATTTCAATATAGTCTCCATGGAGCCAAACACCAGGGACTTTGTCGTAATAGGCATGAAAATATTTAGCGCCCTCTGGATCATTCCAAAAAGCGATCGGCATAGATGGAGCGGGAGAACGACAGGCCAGTTCTCCTTTTTGATTCAACACGGGGCGATTATTCTCATCCAGAGCCACGACATCCATGCCTAATCCCACACATTGCACTTCTTCTAACCGAACTGGGAGCATCGGATTGCCCAGCATGAAGCAGGAGATGATATCCGTCCCTCCACAGATGGACGATAATTGCACGTTTGTTTTCACATTCTGATATATCCAGAGAAAGCAGGCGGTATCTAAAGGAGAGCCTGTTGACAAGACTGTTCGAAGCGAAGACAAGTCGTGTGTGTTCGATGGGTTCATTCCCTGTTTGACGTTTTGTGCAATGAACTTCGGACTCGTGCCGAACACGGTGATTCTTGCCTCATCAATCAAATCCCATAACACCTGAGAGTCCGGAAATACAGGAGATCCTTCATACAAAACAATGGTTGCCTCCTGGGCCAGAGCTGACACCAACCAGTTCCACATCATCCAACCACATGTCGAATAATAAAACACCACGTCTTCCGATCCAATGTCAGTATGTAACGCATGTTCTTTATGGTGTTGGAGCAGCGTCCCGCCCACCCCGTGCACGAGGCACTTCGGGAGTCCAGTAGTTCCCGAGGAATACATAATGAACAATGGATGATTGAACGGAAAAGAGTCGAATGAAAAAATTAGGGAATCCTCGGTGCTGATACATGCTTCCCAGGTCGAAACTGAATGAAATCGCAATGTCTCTTGACGCGACGATGAGTTGCCCTGCGGCACAACGACAATATGTTGCAGGCTAGGTATATCAGGGATGACGGCATTCAATGTTTCAATGACAGAATACGATTTTCCGTTATAGACATATCCTTCGACACAGACGAGGACCCGAGGTTCCACTTGTCCGAATCGGTCTTTGATCCCTTGAGGCCCGAAATCCGGAGAGCAGGAAGTCCAGACAGCTCCAACAGCTGCTGTGCCGAGCATGGCGATGATGGTTTCAGGAATGTTGGGAAGATAGCCGGCAACCCGGTCTTCCGGTTGTACGCTGCTGTGTAACAGGAAGGATGCAAACTGCTTGACTTGAACGGTAAGCTCGCCGTACGTGAGTGATCGAAGGGATTGTCCTTCTACTTTGCTGAGGATGGCGGTTTTTTCAGAAGGTGCGGTGAGCAGATTTTCCGCGTAATTGAGCTTGGCGTCAGAGAACCATCGTGCGCCAGGCATGACTGAGGAGGAAAGGATATTTTCTGAGGGATGAGAAAAGTGTATACCCGAATATCTTCGATAACATTCCCAGAAGGTCTCAAGATGCTGCACGGACCACTGATGCAGCTCGGCGTAGGTGGTGAAATTCTGAGAGTATTCTTGGTTAACGCTCTGCAAAAACCTAAACATCCTCGATCGTTGCACACGTCCGGGATCAGGTTGCCAGAGGATTTCGTTCATAAAGAAATCCCTTTGAGCCTACGTTCCGCAGTTAGACGATTTCGATAATCATAGCTGTTGCTTCGCCGCCTCCGATACATAAACTGGCCACCCCACGTTGCAAGCCTTTGCTTTTGAGAGCATGAATAAGCGTGACGAGAATTCGTGCTCCCGTCGCCCCAATAGGATGACCCAGGGCAATCGACCCGCCATGCACATTGACCTGATCAGGATCTAGCTGCAAACAATCATGAACGATTAAGGATGTGGCGGCAAAAGCCTCGTTGATCTCAAACAGATCGATATCGCTCAGTTGAAACTTTGATTGATTGAGGACCTTTTTCACCGCATCAATTGGAGCGAGGGCAAATGTCGCCGGAGATTGTGCATGCGTGGTGTACCCAACGATTTTTGCGATAGGGGTCAAATTCGAGCATTCACCACCAACCACCAATGCCGCGGCCCCGTCACTGATCTTCGCGGCGTTGCCCTTCGTTATCGTCCCTTTCTCTTTATCGAAAACGGAAGGGAAGAAGGGGAATTGGTCAAGATCATCACTGTTTGGTTGCTCATCCTGGTCTATCACCGTGGAATGTCCCTTGTGGGTTATGGGGACAGGGACAATTTCCCTGGCAAGCAGTCCATCTTGTTGTGCCTTCCTCACGCGCTGATAACTGGCGATGGCAAAGGCATCCTGACGCTCCCGGGAAATGCCATGCTGTAGTGAAACCTTTTCACTTAATGTTCCCATATGCCCATTTTCGTACTGATCCCACAGCCCGTCGCAGATGAGACTGTCAATGAGCGAGGCATTTCCCAAATGGCGTCCGCGACGCATTTGCGGAACAAGAAAGGGAGCCTGACTCATATTTTCCATTCCTCCGGCAACAATGAACTGCCCCTCATTCAGTCGAATGGCTTGATCCGCCATCATCACAGCCTTCATTCCCGATCCGCATATTTTATTGATGGTCGTCGCGCCAACATTTTCCCCTAGACCACTTTTGAGAGCAGCCTGGCGGGCAGGAGCTTGGCCAACGCCCGCAGAAATGACATTTCCGAATATCACTTCATCCACCTGATTTCGATCGATTCCCGCTCGATGTATCGATTCGGCAATGGCAATTGCCCCAAGCTCCGGCGCTGACACGGAAGACAACGCTCCATTGAACTTTCCGATGGGGGTTCGCACGGCGCTGTAGATATAGGTGGCTTCTTTGGGTGACTTCATGTTGTCATCATCTTACGGTTCTTTGTTGACCGTTGCTCGCGGCAATTCAAATACATCAGAAGTTTTGGCATAAAAGTCGGCGCCCATCCGGCCAACATTGTTCATGTGTTTCGGAGGTATTCCTTTTTGCCATTCGATATCTTTCAATTGTGTTGAAAGATGGATGTGTTTCACGTTGCCAAGAACGAGCGTACCCACTCCTGCCCCTTGCCCTAGTGGAATGGTTTGATTGAGTTCGCACACAAGTTGCACCGGACTTTCAGAGATAAATGGCGGTTCTCCTGGATTACGAAGAATGGGCTGGACTTTGGCCTCATCGAATTCGTTTACGCCGGAATCGTATGGAGCGGAGGAAAGGTTAGCCTTATCAGCCACATGGAAGGAAACTGTACCCACGACATACTGCCCAGTGGCTTTGATATTTTTCAACGTGTCTTTTTCTGATCCATCGCGGTTGAAAAATATCGAGTTGGAAATGATCGCGGGGTTCATGGAACAAATATTAAAATAGCTAAACGGCGCCAGATTGAACGTTCCAGTCTCAGAAATGCTTGAAATCCAGGCGATGGGGCGCGGTTGAACGATGGAGTTCATTAAATGATAGATATCCACCCAAAAATGGTCCT
>BQIX01000109.1 GCA_021604145.1 Nitrospirales bacterium | reverse complement strand
TTTTTGGTTTCAACATCAAAATAAATAAGCACATTCCGTAAAAACACAATATCGAGTTTCGGAAACGGCAACCACGTTCCCACCAAATTCATGGTCTTAAATTCAATCATCTTTCGAAGCTCGTCCTTCACAAACCAACTCTCACCTTCTTGGGAGAAATATTTCAGTAACATCTTTGCAGGAAGGCCACGATTGACTTCCATCTGATTGTATTTTCCTTCCTGGCAACGAAGGAGCATAGCCGTGGAAATATCAGTCGCAAAGAATTTTATCTTCCATAAATCACTCTCCGGAAGTGCTTCACGGATCACTAATGCCATGGTATAGGGTTCCTGACCACTAGAGCTTGCACCACACCAAATATTCAAATATTTGCTCTCTTCACGTTTTTTTATTAATTCCGGAAGCACTCCATCTCGTAACGCTTCAAAGGGTGTGAGATCACGAAAAAAACTGGTTTCGTTCGTGGTCATGGCTTCAATCACACGCCGGTGAAGTTTTCCATATGAAGTCTGGCGTAACTGACCGACAAGATCTGAGATCGACGCGAGTCCTTCCTCTTTCACAAGAGGTTGAAGCCGGGCGCGAACCAAATATTCTTTTTTAGGCTCAACCACAATGGCCGAATGCTCTCGCACAAGCTCACGAACAAATTGCATCTCGGTTTCGGAAAGGGATTGAGACATATGGATGTTAGAATCCTTAGATAACGTTATTTCAGGAAGTTGTCAGGTTGCATTGTACCGTTGACTCGGAACGGTTCATCTGAACGCGTCGTTGAATCTCACTTGCCATTGCCGAAAGAGGGAGCACGTTGTCAGCCAAACCGGCATGAACCACAGCACCCGGCATCCCCCACACCACACTGCTCACTTCATCTTGAGCAAGTATTTGGCCACCGTTTGCTCTAATTGTTTCACAGCCACGAAGACCATCCCTTCCCATTCCCGTGAGAATGAGCCCCAAGGTACGATAGCCAAAGACTCGAGCCACGGAACGAAACAAGACATCCACAGACGGACGACAAGAATTTTCCTGCGGTCTTTGATTGATCGCCAGTTCAACTCGACAACCTTTTTGCACCACCGTCATATGGTAATTTCCAGGCGCTATCCAGACATGCCCTGGCAGTAAAGACCTACCAGCGATACCTTCCTGAACAGACATGGCACATTTCAACGACAACCGTTCACTCAAACATTTGGTGAATATTGGCGGCATATGTTGAACGATGACAATGGGAACAGGAAAATCCTTCGGAAAACGTGAAAGCACCTCAGCCAAGGCATTGGGTCCTCCTGTAGAAACACCAATGGCTAACACATCGACACGTGTCTCTCGCATCGTCTTCGCAACTGGAATGGTTATTGGGGTAATGAACTCTTGGTTTAGACTAAGCACGGATGGTGCTGAATGACGAATTTTAAAACACAGAGATTTAATTTTAGGTATCAGTTCTTCTCGGACGCGTTGCCTCGCGATTGTCACACGCTGGCTACTCATCGGGATCGTGATATAATCGTTCGCTCCTTGCGATAACGCTTCAAGGGTATTACGTGCGGCACGCTGACTTAACGTACTGAACATAATAATCGGTAGATCAGGATGACGATTGCGTATTTTCCCTACCACCTCGATTCCTTCCATGACAGACATTTCAATGTCCATGCTCACCACATCTGGCTTCACATGCTTAATCATTGACAATGCAATCTTCTCATTCGCAACATTTCCAACAATTTCCAATTCCTTGTCTCGCTTAATTTCGTCGGAAATAATGCGACGCATCACCACAGCACGATTGACTATGAAGACACGGATTTTGGACATCCCGGTATATGTATCTGCTTCTCTACATTTCACAATATCGCGAGTTCCAGGTGTGCGTTCTCGTATGTAATCAGTGACCACCTGACCATTTACTTAATCCCTAGCAACCTCAATTTTTCCTCTATGACAGTCTTCGTAAATGGTTTCATAACATACTCATCCGCACCAGCCTCTAAAGCTATTTCAATTTGAGATGCCTCACTTTCTGTTGTCACGACCATCACCGGAATTTTTCGATTGGCCCCCTCAGACCGTATTGACCGGAGAAAATCTAATCCATTCATTTCTGGCATGTTCCAATCAACTAGCACGACATCGGGGTGCTCCATCGTTTTCAACTTTTCGATGCCCTCCGTCCCACTCCTTGCTTCTTCAACCTTTCCTCCAATCGACTCAAGAATTTGCTTCAGAATAATTCTCATAGCCTTTGAATCATCAATAACTAACGCCTTCATATAGACCTCCCTCAATGAGTTCCTTCTCTTCAGCAATCTTATTTATGCGTTGACTCACATTTCACGTCATTTACACTCGGTTAATTTACTTACAACCAGTTGAAGGTTAGCTGCCATTTTCGCCAATTCTTCGGCAGCCGCTTTTGTTTGTTGCGTACCTTCATTCGTACTGGTCGCAGCCAGGGCCACCTGAGCAATATTACTCGCGATTTCGGCCCCACCTTTTGAGGCTTCGAACACGTGACGACTCATTTCGTTCGTCGTCATGGTTTGCTGTTCAACCGCACTGGCAACGGTATTTTGAAAGTCATGGACTTGTTGAATAATTTCACTGATCTGACCAATAGCGTCCACCGCTCCCTTGGTGTTGGCTTGTATCATGTCAATCATATGACTGACATGTTCCGTTGCCTGCTTTGTTTCTTTTGAAAGTTCTTTAACTTCGTTCGCAACAACGGCAAAACCCTTGCCTGCCTCACCGGCTCGTGCGGCTTCAATCGTGGCATTCAAAGCTAACAGATTCGTCTGCTCTGCTATCGAGTTAATCACTTTCATAATACTGCCAATCTCTGCACTACTTTGACCAAGCTTCGTCACCGTCGCATTAGTCTTCTCCGCAGCCCTTACGGCCTCTGCGGCAACGCGTGCAGAGTTATTCGTATTATTCGAAATCTCCTGAATACTCGCATTCATTTCTTCCGAACCAATCGCCACAGACTGAATGTTTTTACTCATTTCTTCTGCGGCGCCTGATACAATATGGGCCTGACTCGAAGTATCCTCTGCGATGCCTCCTATTTGATTACTCACTTCATTCAGTTCCTCTGCTGCACTAGCTAAGGTCATCGCAATAGAGGCGATTTCTGCGACCCCTTCTTTCAACTTTTTGGCTTGCTCCTTCTCATACTCTGCGGCTTCTTTGATCTGTTGTTCAACAGCCAACTTTTGGGTAATGATACTCCAAGACACCATCGCTCCAAGATATTGCCGAGAATTGTCATAAATTGGACTCGTCAGAATTTCCAAAATTTCTGGCCCAATCTGGATTTGAGTGGGAATTGGAGGATTTTTTTGAATATCCAAAAGTAGTTGTTGATAATCTGAATCTTGATGAAACGTCTCAATAGATTGCCCAATCATCCGGACAGCTGTGAATGGAAAGTACGATTCAATCCTTTTCAAGGTATTGATCGAAGCAGGATTCATATATTGAATCTTCCATTCACGGTTGACATACATAATGTTGAGAGGCGCTTGCTCTACAATAGAATTAATACGAGACATTTCTCTTGTACTATGCTGAATCCGCTCGGCCATATGATTAAATGTTTTTCCCAGATGTCCCACTTCATCTGAAGACCGAATGTGTACGCGAACGCTATAGTCCCCCGCCGTCATTTTTTTAGCGACATATTGAATGTTCTTGACTCGTTCAGTCCCCTTATGACCAATCCACCACGCCAGCGGCAACATGAGGAGCAAGCACACGGCTCCAGTTAGCGTGATCGAAGTCTTGAGTTGTGTCGATGTGATTGCAGCCTGATCTTTTGAAGTCCGGACCAGGACAGCCCAATTCATTCCTGGATAGCCCAACGCTCCCTGTAAATGAGTATATCCCCCAGCTTGAACTATTTGTTTACGTGCATGTAAAGCGTTTTCGTAACCAGACTGCCCCGCCACAGCCTTCTGTGCAAGGGTGACTCCAGATTGCGCTAAATTGAATTTGAGAATCACGTTTTTCAAATCATGAACAATCTGTTCGGTTCCGTGTCTGGCCGGATCATAGTCCACAAGAACTCGACCTTGACCGTCTAAAACCGTCAATTCAGCACTCGAATTTCCATCATGTTTCAGTTCCTGATACGCGTCTTGAATAATGTGTTCTACAAGCGCGAACTTGGTCCGATTACTCCAATACGCAATGACATTTCCGTCTTGATCAAACACTGGCGCTGAAAAACCGATTGTCAATCCATCGTCACCGGCATACACATCTTTCACATCTGTATCGATATGCACATCTTCAATATATGTCCCTGTGAACCGATCATTGCCGGGTGTGGTAAATGGCATCTTCACGGTATAGTCTTTTCTTAACAGGGCTTGAAACCAAGGAGCTGTTCGGTAATTTTTTTTAAGAAGGTGTGCAGTGGGAAGAGGGTACCCTGCAGCATCTTTCGAATTTACAGCAATGGGGTACCCCTCAGTATCAACCATGATCGTGAGATAATAGACGCCATAGGTGGCCACATAGTGATTCATGGCTTTCGTCACATCCTGTGCAATGGATGGACTTCCCCAATGCCTGTGTGATTGCGCCAATTCATTGAGAGCAAAGGCTTGAACATCGTTATATCGTTCGAAGAGATTGCGATCGATTTTGTCAGCAATCGTTTTGGCGACAACCTGAAACTTTTTCCCGACTTCTTCTTCCATATCATGAGCCGCCTCAAAGCCAATCCATCCGATGGCCGTCATTGGAACTATTCCGAATATGATACATAGACCAATGAGTTTTGATGTAATACCAAAATGGCGTGCAGATTTCTCAACTCGACTCATCTTTTCTTCTCCTATTCAAGTACGACGGCACCACAAACCTTCATCGCAATCGACGACACCCTCATTGCCTATAACCTCTGTACTGTGTTTTCATTCACCACTCTCAGAATCTCACACATGTGCCACTTCGGTCTGAACACGTACATCATGAGAAAGGGTCATAGTCTTTTTTACGTCCAGAATCAGCACCAATTGACTATTGCAACGAACCATTCCTGAGAGGAACATTCGGATCCTCTGGTCAATGGTTGAGGGTGGAGATTCAATCTCCTCATCAGCCACTTCTATGACCTCACCAATCTCTTCGACAAGAAAACTCATTAACTCACGATCGATTTGCATGACAACATTCATTGGAGGACGATCAAAAGAAGAACCGTCCAATGCTAATCGACGTCGAAGGTCAAGAACGGTCACAACCTGTCCCCGTAAATTCATCAGACCACGAATGACATCAGACGCCAATGGGACGTTGGTCATCACCTGAGAGTGATGGACTTCCTGAACCTCACAAACATCAACGCCAAAACACCATCCATTGATGGTGAACGTACACAACCGTCGTGTCTTTTCTCCCATTCACGTCTCCAGACATTCTTAAACACAATCAGCCACAGGCTTAGATCTTCCAATATTTAAGGCCATTTCCACATCTAACAAATTGGTGACGTTTCCTTGAATGACGACGGTGCGTAACATACCGGGACCGTTCGATGATGGTGGAGCCTCGATTTGCCCATGAACAATGTCCATGATTTGATCAACCACCAACCCCAAGGGCTTCCCCTCGTTCATCACAAGAATCGCCTGAAGGATCTCCCCTTCATCTGATAACGCTTCTGATTCCCACTGCAAAATTGAGGATACCCGAACGACTGAGAAACTCTGATTTCGATACGATACGAGTTCTTGCCCATCAATAACTTCGACAAACTGTTTATGAATTTTTGCAATTCGCATCACCTGCTGAACTGGAATGGCCACACGACCAGCCTTCCCGACCCTTGCTACGACATACATCGGCAATTTTTCTGTCGTGACCTGGGCATGCTCAGGCTGAGCAACCGGTAACTCCTGACCATTATTAAACAGAAGATGCTCATGACGAATCAGACCCATGGCATCTAAGATCAAGGCGATTCGACCGTCACCCATAATAGTCATCCCCGCGTATACCTCCAACGCATTCAAAGATTTCCCGAGTGGTTTGACAACAATCTCTTCAATGTCATGGACGGTCTCCACCACTAATCCAAAACGATGTCCACCCGCTTGAAGCACCACAATGTTCGAAGGATTCGGTTCTACTAGTTTTTCACAAGCCAAAGAGCCTAACTTCAGCACGTGACGTAAATGAAGGAGCGGCAAAAGTTCTCCACGCCATCGATACATCCACTTTCCATCAACATGCTCAATCACATGCGCGTGCCGTTCAATGTCAATGCGGACATATTCAAGTAGATGGACCTGGGGTATCGCAAAACGTTCCTGAGCAACCCTCACGATTAGGGCAGGAATGATTGTGAGAGTTAACGGAACGCTCAGTTTAAAGGTTGTCCCTTTTCCACATTCCGTCCGCATCGTGATGGTTCCGCCAATCTGTTCGATATTCGTTTTCACCACATCTAATCCGACACCACGCCCCGAGACAGATGTGACTGTGGAAGACGTAGAAAATCCAGGCAAGAAAATGAGTTCCAAGAGCTCACGCTCCTGCATGTGTGAGACCTGCATCTCTGTCACGACTCCACGTGCAATAGCCACGTCCCTCACCCGATGCGCATGAATTCCTTCACCATCATCGGCTATTTCTACATGTGCTTGCCCACCTTCATGATACGCTCGAAGCAACAACCGTCCCTCACAAGGTTTTCCATTTTTTTCTCGAACCGTAGCGAGCTCAACTCCATGCGCAACTGAATTTCTCACAAGATGTGTCAATGGACCATGCAGAACTTCGAGTAACGACTTATCAAACTCGGTTTCTTGACCATCCATTTCAATTCGAATTTTTTTCCCACAAGCAAGGGCTAAATCGCGAACGACGCGCGGGAACGTGGTCCATATCGTTCCAATTGCTTGCATTCGTGTCTTTAAGAGACCTTCCTGTAGCTTTGCGGTAATCATATTCAAGCGTTGCGCAGTGGTCAGGAACGTCGGGTCTTGTTGTCTGCCGAAACGTTGGAAGATTTGATTTCGAGTCAGGACCAATTCCCCAACTACCGTCATCAAATCATCCAAGACCCTTACATCAACTCTGATTGAAGAGGCACGAATCAACTGACGATGCGCCTCATCCGATGCAGGTGAATCCTGTTCCGTTATTCCAATTCCTATTGATGTGGCTGAAGAACCATTCTTTTGAGCATGTCGCGGTGATATTGTCGAACCGGAAGCAGGAGGTCTCCCTTGACCTTCGTTAGGAGATGATGACAGAAGGACATTCCTGTCGGGCCACGCGCTATTCGCTGGAAAGTCCGACTCCTCAATTTGAAGCGCGATAAGTTGTGCCTGGAGTTGTTCGTATTCATCTGTTCCATCATGACGATACTGTGCAATACTCAACAGCATCATTCGAATCGCATCCACAAGTGAGAGGAGAGCATTGGCCCTTTCCACTGTCATTGACAGCCTCCCATCACGAATAAGGCTCAATAATGATTCACCAGCATGCGTGAGACGTTCTAACTTGGCATAACCAAGAAAAGAGCAGGTTCCTTTGATCGTATGAATCACGCGAAATATGCTTGAAAGTGTTTCCTGGCTGGGAGTTTTTTCAATATCAACAAGATCGCATTCAACCTGCGAAAGACTTTCATCACTTTCATGGAGAAATTCGAGCACCGCTTCATCCAGTTCTGGATCAGAACGAACCGGTTCATTGACAGTAGGAGCATTCACGCAAACTGCCGATGCCGTCTCATCTGATTCCATAGACGTTTCACCGGTCCTCTCAACTAAACCGTTACTGGCCAACTCATCAGCAACAACCTCTTCCGCATACATGGCTCTCAACTGGCCCAGAAGTTCCGAATAATCGTTCTTTCCATCCGTGCCCTCCTGTTCGATTCGTTCGAGCATCTGTCGAATGGCCTTTACCATCGCCAAGAGTGGGCCAATCATATTGGATGTCAATTCACATTCACCTTCACGAACCAACTGGAGAAGCGTTTCGCCAGTCTGAGTCAGGCTCTCCAACTTGGTGTATCCAAGATAGACACAGGCAGCTTTAATCGTATGAATAGCTCGAACAAGGCTAGAGAGAAGACGCGGATCAGGCGGCACTTCGAGACGCGCTACCCCCGTCTCAATCTGCCTCACATTCTCGTCGCTTTCGATCAAAAATTCTGTAATGGCTGCATCCATGTTATTCATAAAGACCTGCTTGTTCAGACGTCATCCCGTCGCACAGCTATCGACGGTCATATTACCCGTCACACGGACTCAGAATGGTGGTCATCCTCGTTAACCTCAGCAATGTCGACGGCCCACAACATCTCATACTTCTTTCGGTGAAACATCATACAAAGTTAAAGATCTTGCAAAAATATGCAGCGACTTAACTTCTTTTTCTTTAACACTACGAGGCTAGGCAATTTGTGCCTCTGACCATGACATAACTTTCCGAGTTAACAAAGAAGGTCGAGAGAGCCCCTTGAATAGTAGAGATTGAACCAGGGCACTACATATTCGGGTTAACGGGAATGGAACAGACTGAAGCGTACACAGAAGGGAGATGCGTAAAACGGACAGGGATGATCCAAATCTAAAGAGTCAATGATCGACTGCCTCTTGAAAAGAGACACACCATTGAACTATATGACGATGTGCAAGGAACTCGACCATGCGAACGAAAACACATCTCGCAATCGGGACACACTTTGCAATTAGCCCCATGTCATGGTCATCCGTAGGTAAACTGACGCGTCAAAAGTCAATCATTTTCAAAATTTTCAGCACGACTCTCTGATTTAAGATGTAACATGTCAAGGCATGGGACAGCGGTGACACGAGACACTTTGCGTTATGCCTCTCACTCGCAAAGGCCTCACTCTTTTAGGTCCTTACGAAACCTTTTTAAGATGCGAAAGCATAGCAGCGGGAAGATCAGATAATGCAAGAATTTTATCAACTCCTCCTGCCTTGATTGCCTCTTTCGGCATCCCGAAGACGACACACGAGGCTTCATCCTGTGCCAAATTAAAGGCACCAGCTTTTTTCATTTCGAGCATGCCCGTCGCACCATCATTTCCCATCCCCGTCAAGATCACCCCAAGGCTATTAGCCCCAGCATAATTCGCAACGGAGCGAAACATCACATCGACCGACGGCCGATGTCGATTGATTGGGGGATTTTGATTCAACGTCACCTGATACCGTGCGCCGCTACGGCGGAGTTCCATGTGATAGTTCCCCGGTGCAAGAAGTGCTTGTCCCGGAATGAGACTATCTCCGTCTTCCGCCTCTTTCACGCTGATTTGGCATACCTGATTTAAGCGGTCAGCAAAGGTTTTAGTAAAACGTTCAGGCATATGCTGGGTAATCACTATCGGCGGAACATTTGAGGGAAGGACCTCAAGAAGCTCTTTTAAGGCTTCCGTTCCCCCAGTCGACGCGCCAATGGCAATAATGGTATCCGTCGTTTTAATCATTGAAGATTGCGTAGCTAATTCACGAAGACGCTCGGGATTCACTTCTGAAGACGTTCGTTTTCGAACCGTCGCTGCCGCCGCTGTCTTAATCTTGCTTGTAATCTTTTCAGCTAGTTCCTCCATACCATGTTGGACGTCAATTTTAGGTTTCGTGATAAAATCGACAGCTCCAAGTTCCAACGCCCGTAAGGTGGTTTCACAACCTGACTCAGTTAGTGAACTTACCATCACGACTGGCATCGGGTGT
>BQIX01000108.1 GCA_021604145.1 Nitrospirales bacterium | reverse complement strand
CATTGTCTCTGGGTATCCGTTACTTTCTCGTCACTATGGGGCAACCCAGCCTCTGTATTTTATGAATAATGTGTATTTGCTTAACAATGAAGAAGGAAACCAGACGAATGAACAAGGAGAACTGATTGATTATACGTTCGGAGCCCCAGTCCTTAAAAATCTTGAGGATTTGAAACGGATACTGAACAGTCATAAATCGGGATGGGTGATGACGTATAAGTGGCGTCAAGAACGATTTTGGAATAATCCAGATATTGCCACTCCATCAGTAGGAATGTTTCCACGCGAGGTGCTTTGTTACATCGAAGATCATCTGGAGAGACAGAGTATTCCCAATGCTCCAGATATGGCGTTGTGGCGTTGGAGTTCTGCGGGGATACCCAAACACGAGAGGAAATTGCTAGAGATCGACGAGCCATGCCAAATGGCTTCTCGTAAAAGGTGTTGTTGAATACAATCGACAGGCTGCAACATGCGTGAGAATAGACATTGTTCCACAGGTGGAAGCATTCTTAATCAACCAGTTATAGCTCTCTTCCACTTCGCGCTTGACTTGTCGTCGCTGAGAAATCCGCGGGAGGTTCTGACCGAGAGTCCTCGGGCAAAGTGATGGGATTGTTTGACTTTATTTATCTATTACGTAATTGGATGTCGAAGCTTCGCCTCATTGTGGTGACGAAGCAGGATGCAGGAATTGAGAGTGGGAACAGTGCAGAAGGCCTCTTGACTCTCAGCTTGGAGGGCAACGGAGAAAGCACAAAAATATCATTTGAGTGCTCAAGGAAGTGTTGCGTATTCACCAAACCATGTGGCTTCACGGTAGAGGAAACTAGAAAATGCTAATACATTTCTCGAATGGACCGTTGAAGAGTTTTTACCATTTCCTTGAGTTCTTTTGTGGTCACACTGAGAGGGGGCAGAAGAACTAAGACATTTCCTATTGGGCGGATTAAGAGGCCTCGTTTTTCACATTCTTTTGCCACTTGATAACCCATGCGTTCTGTAGGTGGAAAAGGTTTTTTAATTTTCGTGTCTTTCACGAGTTCAATGCCCACCATAAATCCACATTGGCGAATATCACCAACCAACGCTTCCTTTTTCATATCCTGAAGAAGACCCTCTAGGAATTTAATCTTTTTGTTTAACTTTTCAAGTGTGCGCTCTTTCTCGAAAATTTCTAGATTTGCCAATGCCGCTGCACAGCCAAGAAAAGGGGGGCATTCTCATTTCTAGAAGGAGGAGCTTTTTTATTTATCTTTCTGTCCGCGTCTGTCCGCGGGGTTGAAGTCAGTTTGCGTGCTTGATGATATAAATTTTGCTTGCGACTTTCGGCCATTCGTATAATATTCAATAATACGTATTGCCAATTCTGCTAGGGAAAAGGGGAGCAGAAATTGCCACTGGAGTAGTTAACAGCAGAGAGGCCGCCGGGTAGACCCGACCCACAAGCTCAACCGGGAATTCAGTTGCGTCATTAACATATCAGTGTCCTCTCCCTATACTTCGCTGAAGCCCAGTTTTCTTCTGACAGAGTAAAGGGCACGCTGATGGTGGTAGTGCTGCGGGAAAAAGAAGTGTTTTCTCTGAGCACTCGTGAAAACGGGTGGCGTGTCAAATTGCTCCAGCTCAGATGGATTGAGCACGTTCAGCCGAGACATGGATTTCCCTCCTTTCTTTTCTTGCAGAAAATCTTCCCTTTTCATGGTAATCTGCAAGAGGTTTATGCAAGGTAAAAAGCTTGAAAGACCACACATGGCGATCGTCTTTCAAGAACGACTGTTTATGAAAAGATACACCCATGATTTTTGGATCTAGCCGTGTCTGCAAAAGACATGATCAGAATGTAGGATTACAACTTAAGGCGTTCAAAGAAGCCAATGTTGGAAAAAGGGTTACTGACACCGCGTCAGAAGGTAGATGGGACCATCCAGAGCTTCACAAGATGCTCGATTAGCTTCGAAAAGATGATGGCGTCGTAGCTTGGAACTTGGATCGTCTCTCCCTATCCCTCAAAGATCTCCTCGTGATCATGGAACGGATTCATCAAGCAGGGGCCGGGGTTAAGAGTCTGACCGAAACCATTGATACCATTACACCAGCAGGCCGCATGATGATGCAGATGGTGCGGGCGTTCGCTGGGGTTGAACGGGAGATGATTCGGGAACGAACCAGGGCGGGTCTGGAGGTGGCGAAAGATGAAGGACGAACTGGAGGGCGACGGCCTAGTCTTCGGGAAGATCAACGCACGGATATTGTTGAGAATATTCTCTCATGGCGGAAACCCGGAGCGCAGATGGCTCAGCTCTATCATGGGAGTGAAGCCACGATTTTCCGGGTAATGACCGCCAATCGACAGGTCTTGGACCGAAATCAAGTGCGACAGGTGTGAACCCGTGGATATTGATTTGTTTATGGTTCGGGAAGTGATTATCTTGATTAGGTAAGAAAAGACAGGGTATTCCAATTGACCGAGATACATCTTCCCAGACAGACAGAGGGTAAGAGGAAGGATGTTTGCCTAACTCTAAGAACTTATTACCAGAAAGAGGTGAACTATGAAAAGAGGAATGGTTGCCCTAAATGGTTGCCCTAATAAGTATCGCTTTGGGTAGCCTCTAGCTCTGTTGTGCGCAGACCAAAACACAGCTGCAGCCTCCCCTCCTATCCTCTCAGACTTTAGATGCGTGGTCTGCAGAAGAGCAGCGGGAGGCTGCTGACCTGTTGCATGAAAAGGCTGGACGGCTTGAGGCTAAAGTGGTTCACTTGGAGGACCGAGTGGAGCGGATCAACAAGAAGCCGTCACTAGATCCGCAAGAAATCAAACGACAAGAATGGAGAGCGCTTATGAGAGCAAACCGAGAAGAACTTTCGGAGCTTCGTGAACAAATCATTTGGCATCAGGGGGAGGCTGAACGGCTTTCCACGATGCCGTTATCTGAAGAGTAAGGGAAAATTGGGAAAAGGAAAACGATCCGAAGGGAACTTACTCTTTCCGCTAAAAAGTTGTTTGACTCAAGCCAGGAGGGAGCACAATTAGGGTACCAGGCACATTCCTGTACTTGTACACCCTAAGCGCACATTCGCACACGGATACACATAGCAATCGAAAGGCTATGGCTGTTTTATGCTCGTTTGTTAAGCTAGACCCGATGCTGGTATTTGACCAAAGGCCTCATGCTCAGTGAAATCTCTTGAAATCACAGAACCGCTTTCTGGCACAAATCATCGCAAGACTCAGCGCCTGCAATCTCGTACGTTGGTCAGAGTTCCACGGCGATTACGGATATGGGCCCGGGTAGCCCTTTTGATATTCGTCGTATTTGGCGCCATCGTGTGCTTTGTCCCTTGGACACAGACGGTCACAGTGCAAGGCAAACTCTCAGCATACTCTCCCTCCGAACGTCCTCAAGAAATCCATGCACAGATTAATGGGAGTATTCGTGCGTGGCATATCAACGAAGGCGTGACGGTAAAGAAAGGAGATATAGTCCTTGAGTTGGAAGATGTCAATCCTCAGTTTATGGCACAAGATCTTGTGCAACGATTGCAAGAATCCCGTGATGCGCTAGAACAGAGACGGCAGGCAGCCTTGGAGCGTGCAAACATTTTGGCGGAGCGGCTGAAAGAAATGACTACCTTGACTCAAGCTGCTACCACATCGGCAGAAGCAAGAGTGGCTGAAGCCAACCACAAAGTTCAAAGTGTTGAACAACGAGTAGCCGCGACCAAAGTTGCCGACGAGACTGCTCGACTCAACCTCGACCGATCACGCATTCTGGAGGCGGAAGGGTTGCTCTCACGACGTGAATTAGAGCTGGCCATTCAAGCAGCCACTGCCGCTGAAGCGGAGGTGAAAGCTGCACAAGCTTCACTTCATGAAGCGCAGCAAGCCCGACTGGCATTAACGCACAATCGGGAACAAATTGATGCGGAACTCGTACAGCGACTCTTAGATACTAGATCACAACGAGCATCAGCCCTCGGTGAAGCCGCAAAGGCCTCGAAAGAATTGGCTGATTTAGAGCTGACCCGGTCCAATGCGGTTCAAAGACGTGCTGCCAGCCGGGTCGTAGCCCCCCTCGATGGCACAGTGGTCCGCCTGACGAGGATTGGCCTAGGTGAAATCGTGCACCCCGGAGACCTGTTATTTACCATTGTTCCATTGCGGGCGTCGCCGGCCGTGGAAATGTGGGTCAATGCAATCGATGCCCCATTGCTCAAACCAGATCGTCCAGTTCGATTGCTCTTCCAAGGGGTACCAGCCATTCCTCTCCCAGCATGGCCGGAATTGATGGCTGGCACCTATGATGGAAAAATCCAGGTCGTGGACCAATCGGCTTCGGTCAATCGACAGTTTCGGTTGTGGGTCGTACCGGAGACCACACGACGAGACTGGCCCCCTCAACTTCACATTCGACAAGGCACGGAAGTGATGGGCTGGGTCATCCTCAATCGAGTACCCTTGTGGTATGAAATATGGCGCCGAGTCAATTTATTTCCCCCAGATTATGAATCCGGAACGCCAGGCTTGAAAGATGTGCTGTTGCCGAAGGCCGGAAGATCTAAAAAATAAAGACAAGTCCAATGTTTTTTGAAATTCATCTTCAGAGCGTTCTGAAGAGAGGAGGCACCATGCAGATACCACACCTCATTGGCACCATCCTACTGATAGCCTATAGTGTCGTGCCGCTCTGGGCACAGGATATCGCGCCACCCTCAACAGAGGACAACTCAAATCCCATCTTAACATTGCAATCCGTGCTGACTCGAGTGGAACAGAATCATCCCCTTCTTCGTGGCAGTCAGACGGAACGAATAGTTGCCAGCGGGAAGCTACTGACAGCCCTTGGGAAATTTGAACCGAATCTTGTCAACGATTGGGAACTAGAACGACTCGTCAAGGATGGGAAAACAACCAGCGTCGGGTTCAACGACACGCTTGTGGAGATGCGTCATCCTTGGGGTATTCAAGGGTTTGCAGGATTTCGGGCGGGGATTGGAGATGTGGAGGTGGCCGATTTAGGGATTCACACTTCGAATCAGCCCCTTTTAGGGATTATCTTTCCTCTCCTTCGAGGATTCATCACAAACCCAGCTCATGCAGAATTGCAAAAATCCTCACTGGCTAATAAACAAGCCGAGTTAGAAATCCAACAATCTCGACAAGATGTGTATCTTGGCGCCGCGACGCAATATTGGAGTTGGGTCGCGGCCAGAAAAATTCTAGCGCTGCGAGAAAAAGCTGTTGCTGTCGCAGAGGATCGCGCCTCACAATTGGCCAAGCAAGCGAAAGCTGGTGCACGAGCAAAATTTGATGTCATTGAGGCCAATCAAGAAGTTCAGCGCCGTCGAGAGCGTTTGATCAAAGCCCGACGCCAAATAGATCAAGAGCAATATAAGCTTGCACTATTTTTGTGGGAAGACAATGGCGTCGTGGTTCCTACAAAATGGAAGTCCCCACCATTCCCTTCCGTTCTTTCAAGTCAGGAATTGAAGTTAGACGAACAAGACCAGCGGCGTGCCACGGCCATCCGTCCAGAAGTGCAACTCGTGCATTTGGAAGCCGAGTCTAATCACATCGACTTAGAGGTCGCGGCGAATAATTTTCTTCCCGATCTGACAATCGAGGCGGCACCTTCGAGGAAGCCAGAAGATTTTGTCCTTGGACTCGGATATCGATTTGGTGCGCAGTTGAGTTTTCCGTTTCTTCAGCGCGAAGCGCGCGGTGACGAACTTCAGATGAAAGGCAAGGCGCAACGCCTCAAGCTTCTTCAACAGTATCGCCTTCAACAAGTCAGCATGGATGTGGCCAATGCCCGATCGGCAATTACACGAGCGCAGGAGCGCACACAGGTCGCTCGACAGGCTCTGCAATTGGCCAAAAAGATAGAGAAGGGAGAGCGCACGCGATTTAAACTCGGGGCAACAACATTACTCTTTGTCAATCTTCGTGAGCGCAATGTTCTGAAAGCAGCCGAGGGATGGATCACAGCCATGGCCGACTATCAGAAAGGGCTGTCTCTGTATCGATGGGCCATCGGTGAATGGGTGAGTGCCCCATCGTTTGCTGATTTTGACAAGAAACGTATGGAGAAATCCTAACAGGATCATGAATCAACACGCTCCTCTTCTTCGAGAAAATCTTGATCGTCTTGGCCTGTTCTTCAAGCAAGAACGTTCGATTCTCTTAGCCATCCTGACCTATGCAATTGCAGTTGGGGTGTTTTCCCTCATCATTCCTCTGACCATTCAAGAATTGGTAAACACGTTTGCGTTTGCTATCTCTCCAGTGATGGTCGTCACGATTGTCGGAATCATGGCGGTAATTTTAATCTTTGTTGGGGTCTTCAAAGTTTTGCAATTTTATGCGACGGACATCCTCGAACGACGGGTCTTTGTTCGAATAACCCTCGCTTTGGCACGAGTCCTCCCTCGCTATAAAGAAGCCACCTTCCAGTCTGATGCCATTAGTCGATTTTTTGAAACCGTATTTCTTCAACGAGCTTTTTCAAGTCTCTTTGTTGACCTGACCAATGTGCTGATCGGAGGATTGATAGGCATGACGTTGCTGGCCCTCTATCATCCCTACTTTATGATCTTTGATGTCGCGCTCATTGGATCCGTGATCCTCATTGGGTTACTGGGTAAAGGCGGACTCCGTACGACGCTTCATATGTCTGAGTCGAAATATGATGTATTTCATTGGTTTCAAGAGGTCGCCGACAATCTTTTACATTTCAAGGCCACCAATTGCTCGGACCTTGTCTTACGGAACGCGGATACATTGGCCACAACGTATGTCAAAGCCCGCGAATCTCGGTTTCGCGTGTTAATTCGCCAATACGTTGGCTCACTGATGCTTCAAGTCATCTTACACACGGGCTTGTTGGGAACCGCTGGGTGGCTGCTCAGTCGAGGGGAATTGACGTTAGGACAACTTGTGGCAGCAGAAGTGATTGTTGCGAGCCTGCTCTTAAATATTGATTCCGTGGTGAAACGCACGTACGTCATGTTTTATTTTTTGACGGCGTTAACGGAACTGAATCATCTCTTTTTATTACCTCAAGATAAAGCCCAAAGCGAATCAGATTTTTCAATTCCTGAATCCGACACCGCTGCACTCCATCTGACATGTAGCCAAATGGGTTGGGCGAGAGGATTACACTCACATCCTCAAGAAATCCGCTTTGAAGCGATGCCTGGTGAAAAATGGGCGTTGATCTGCCCAACAGAAACAGCTCGTCATCGCGTCTCCTTGGTGCTCGCAGGGCTCGAGGACCCTCCGGCAGGAACAGTAAAATATAATGGTGTCGATCTACGAAGCCTCTCTGCCGAGCAAATGAACGCACGGAGGAGTATTGTCTTTGGAAGAGATCTCACGCTCTTTGAAGGCTCAATAGCCGACAATATCACGATGGGTCGACCAGATATACAAACAGAAGATTTGTTATGGACATTACACGCTGCGCAATTCGATCAAGAAATCGAAGAATTGCCTGATGGGCTAGAAACTCTTGTGAAAGAAGGAGGGAAGGATTTCACCCCGAGTCAACGTCTTAGGATCCATTTGGCTCGAGCAATCGTTACACGCCCCTCCTTGTTGATCTTAGATGGTGGCATGCATGAAGTGCCTCATCATATTCGGGAACCGATTCTTCATTATCTCGGCTCCCATGAAGATCCTTGGACGCTGATCATCGTAACGACAGACGAGCACATCAAAAGCTATGTTGAGAAGAGTCTCATTTTTTCTGGAACAGAAACCAAAATTTTGTAAAGGCGCGTCCTTGCCGTAAACGAAGGGACAACGACAAATCCGGTCACCACGCGAGCAAAGGCTCAGATCTAGGATTAACCATAGCTCGTTACTGGCGGATACCTGCGTATTGTCGCCACCAAAGGGATATTGCGACGCGCATGACTTTGAATCTGGTCTCTTAATTTTTCATACCGTGAAGGCCCTTAGCCCACACTCTCGCAGCACTACGCGTAGTATCCTCAATTAACCGGCTTACGCACATAATTTTTAGTAGGCTACGAATACAAGATGTAATACGAGGGTACAATCACTTGGAAGAAACCCTATGGCCGTGCGTGTACCTTTGGAGGGCTAGATCCAATATGTTGGCGACGACGCGATTCAACCATCCTCAGATCGGAGATGGGAAAGAAGCGTTCAATGAGTTTTTACCAAAAGTGGCTAAGGGATCATGATTATGCGAGCAATGATATTATTCCGCCTCACGTATGATTTCACGACACTCTGAACTTGAGACCAGTAAGCCAAAAGTCATATTGATGGGGTCGAAGGCCTTTGGCGTTATGCCCAGTCGCACGATCGAGGCTTTGCCAAATATTACCCTCCGATAGACGTACAAGAAATTGAATGTTGATCTACCCATCGATCGAAACATTGAGTTTATCGAGTACGTGAAGAGACTTGCCAAGAATCTTTATTATTTCCTTGAGTTCTTTTGTGGTCACACTGAGGGGGGGCAGAAGCACTAAGACATTTCCTATCGGGCGGATTAAGAGGCCTCGTTTTTCACATTCTTTTGCCACTTGATAACCCATGCGTTCTGTAGGTGGAAAAGGTTTTTTAATTTTCGTGTCTTTCACGAGTTCAATGCCCACCATAAATCCACATTGGCGGATATCACCAACCAACGCTTCCTTTTTCATTTCCTGAAGAAGACCACTTAGAAATTTAATCTTTTTCTTTAACTTTTCAAGTGTGCGCTCTTTCTCAAAAATTTCTAAATTTGCGAGGGCTGCCGCACAACCAAGTGGGTTGCCGGTATAGCTATGGCCGTGAAAAAAAGTCTTCCATTCATTATATTGTCCTAAAAATGCCTCATAGATCTTCCCTGTCGTGAGGGTGGCAGCCAAAGGCATGTACCCTCCAGTGAGTCCCTTTGATATGGCCATAAGATCTGGCGTGACGTCTTCATGTTCGCAGGCAAACATTCGACCTGTGCGTCCAAATCCAGTGGCCACCTCGTCAGCGATAAGTAATACATTAAATTTAGTACAAAGTTCTCGGATTCTTTTGAGATATCCAGACGGGGCGGGGATAATGCCTGCTACGGCTTGAACCATTGGCTCAATAATAATACCGGCAATCTCTTCGTGCTTTTTCCAAAGTAAATTTTCAAGTGGACTCAGGCAGTCGATTTGGCAAGATGGAAACGTCAGCTCTAACGGACAACGATAGCAATGAGGGGAGGGGATTTCATGCGCTTGAAAAAGGACCGCGTGAAAGGGCTTGTGAAAGAGCTCTACTCCGCTGAGGCTCATTCCGCCTACCGTATCCCCGTGATAGGCCTGACTCAGATGAATGAAAGTTCGCTTTTGCGGTTGCGCCGGCTTGACTTGCCCCCAATACTGAATAGCCATTTTGAGGGCGACCTCGACTGCCGTCGACCCATCATCTGAATAAAACACGCGAGATAAGCCTGGAGGAGCCAAATCAATAAGTTTTTTAGCCAACAGGATAGCCGGAGGATTCGAAAGCCCCAACAAGGTTGTATGCGCAACATGCTTGAGCTGACGACGGATGGCTTTGTCAATTTTTGGGTGTTGATGACCATGGATATTGACCCAAATTGATGAGGTTCCATCTAAATACCGACGCCCTTGCGTATCAAACAGGTACGAGCCTTTCCCGCGTTCAATAATAATTGGGTCTTCTTCAACCCATGCTTTCATTTGCGTAAAGGGGTGCCAGAGAACCTGATGGTCGAGCTTCGCGAGTTGCTTGTGGGTGTGC
>BQIX01000107.1 GCA_021604145.1 Nitrospirales bacterium | reverse complement strand
GAAAGGCTTATGAACTCGAAAGGCGAGGACAATGCTAAGTAAAATAACCTTTGTCATGCTGATGATTTTCTTGGCGTGTTTTGTTGTAGTGCTTTCATGGTTTGGTTGGGTGAACGGGTATTCTTGGTCTCGTCGAAAAGACAACCTTCACCACGTCTAGAATTTCACCTCCACCAATAACGATTGCTTCTAAACTTGTGGCTCATGACTGTCGCCGCAAGCTCTTCGGTCTTATGAATATATCGTAGTTCCTCTCCTTATTTCCCGGACATCGCTGATCATTATGTGGTAAACATGACGCTCAGATATGTCGTGTGATGTCTCGTGGTGTTTCTTATCGGGCATGGTGGAAAGCCTTTCCATTTTACTGCCATCCTCCTAAGCCTTGCGATTGTCATTGCTTGCTTCGGCTACACTTCCATTATTGAAAAGTATCACAGCGGAATTTCTTATTTTCTCGGAAGTGAAAGCGTGGCCGTAGCGAATCGAATTAATTTCCAGTAGTGCCTATGAGAGCATGTATGTTTTCTAAGGGTTAGTACTTGTGCAAATTGTCGTGTTTTGAAGATCTTCATGAATATTGAGCGTTTTTACGTATTTTTACTTTACGTAATAATCCACCTCGGTCCCATGTGGTCAATTTTATTGACATCGGCAAGCCCCCTTTCCCCTCCCGAGACAACAAAAGTCTTTAACAGGCAGCATATCGGCAATGTGTACAGCAATGTGCAGGGATCAGTAACAGAATGGAAGTGTTAAGAATATGAAGAAATCTCCGATGAATATATGTATATCGATGAGGCCTTTGATATTCCAGCCATGAACCATGAGATAGCCACTTGAACGATAGTGGGGAAGGGTGTGAATGGTAAGTTATGAGCAAGCTTATTGATGCATTGAACCGTCTGCAATCACTCCGCTCAGATGATGATCTTACAGGATTGGACTCATTACAGAGCCCGACAGATAATTTCCAGGAAGCACTCGTGACTGCGGAGATTCCCGAGGTGGAGTTTGAACCTCAGCCTGTCTTGGCAGAACCTATTCATCAGGACGATGGACATGCTGTGGTCTCTATGGAAATTAATCAAAAAGCGTGGGTAGAGATTGTGCGACGAGAATACTTACAAGGTTACGTGCGCGACGGAGGCGGGACGGTGAAGTTTGTCGTGCTGCCCGACGCCGATAGTCATAAATCGTTTACCGACGAATTAGGGGATAGTGCCAATCAAGAAGAATTCGTCTTTGCCAAAGTGGACGCTCGCTATACCAAAGCCCATATGGTGGATCGTTTGTTTCATAAAGTTGCCAAGCAATTAGATTGGGATGAGTTGGCGTATGAGTATGTGGTGCGACTCCTTGTCGATCATGGCTACCAAGTGCCTTCTCAGCGTAAGGAATTTACGTTGCAGCATGTTGCGACGCTCAATGACCGGAAAGAGCCATTACTACGCCGTGACCTCCAAACCTGGTTGGAAGAAACCATTGAAAGCGATGCCAATCTGTGCCGTGAATTTCGAATGGCCATTATTCGGCTGTGTTTAGCGCAACTCGAAAGTGGCGAGTCAGATCGTGTGTTAGCCAATGCCGTGAAAGATTGGCTCTGTGGAGAACTTCGCCTGATTTCTGGAGTGAAAAAAGCGTTGATATTCCAGAAAGTCGTTCGCCATAACGCTCGCTATTTACTCTCGTCGCTAACGCATTGGCTTCGGCTTGCAGGGAAGCGTGGAATAATTATGACGTTGGATATTTCCCGTTACCTTGTTGCCAAACGACCATCTGAGCCAGATAGATCATTCTATTATAGTCCTACTGCTGTTCTTGATCTGTACGATATGCTTCGACAGTTTATCGATACGTCTGATGAGTTAGAAGGATTCATGATGGTGGTGCATGCGCCCCCTGAATTTCTAACCGATGCCAAGCGAGGCATTGACCGTTATGAAGCGCTGAAACATCGCATTTGGGATGATGTGCGCGACAAGCATCGACAGAATCCCTTGGTCCCGCTGGTTCGATTGTCTCCAGCCTCGCCCTCGTTGGAGTCTTTGACCGTTGGGGAAGCCGGAACTGCCGGTTCAGGAAATGAGACGTTAATGGCCAGACGGGTGATTGAAGGGTTACGCGCAGGAGTTCCCAATGGCCATGTGGTCAAAACCTTGGGCTGTTCCCAAGGGGAAATCGAATGGCGCTTCCGCCGTTTATTGGAAGGGACTCAGCAGAATATGGCGACGGGACAGTGTTCCAAAGGACTTATTGTGGAAGGGAGTTTCGGGAGCGGGAAGTCCCATGTATTGGAATATCTTCAGAATGTCGCCTTAGAGTCGAATTTTATCTGTAGTCGAGTCGTGATTAGCAAGGAAACGCCTCTGTATCATCCTGCTCGAATGTTTCATGCTGCGGTTGAATCAGCCGTCATACCGGATAAAAAAGGTGAATTGCTTTCGGAAATTGCTAGTCAGTGTGATTCCTGGGACCCGAAGTATAAAAGTTTCTCGACCTGGGTCAATAGTACAGAAAGTGAGATTGACCCGCGTTTTGCCTCGACCCTGTTTTTACATGAACGGATGGGCACAGATCAGGAGCTGGGATATCGCATGGCTCGATTTTGGACGGGCGATCCACTCGGAGTCGGAGAACTGAAAAAATATTTAAAGGAATGTGGTATTGCCGGGCGATATAGTTTTGGAAAAATTTCACAGGCTGAATTGGCTGCTCAACGATTTCAATTTGCTTCTCGAATGATCCAAGCGGCCGGTTATGCCGGATGGATTCTTCTTGTTGATGAAGTCGAGGTGATCGGTCGATATTCCGTGAATCAACGAGCCAAGTCGTATGCTGAATTGGCTCGATTAGTTGGAGGTCAGGACAAAATCAGCTATCCCGGCATTGGAGTGGTCGTAGCGCTGACGGATGATTTTCAGAAAGAGGTTCTGGAGAGAAAAGGCGATATGGTCAAAATTCCTCAGCGTCTTCGAGCTGTATCATCTGACGAGAATATTAAACTGGCCGAACAGGCTGAAATGGGAATGAAATTAGTCGAGTCTCGAAGAATTCCGATTGAAGGGCCGACCGAACCATTGATTCAGCAGACGCATCAAACCATTCGTTCTCTTCATGTTCAAGCCCATAATTGGCGTGATTGGGACCATTCTGCCAGTGTTCCCCATATTGAAGTCCTACCAGGGACGCGTATGCGGGAATATGTCAAAAGCTGGATTACGGAATTGGATTTGAAGCGTTTGACTCCCGATGAAGCGGTTGAAATTGAGGTAGATAACCTCAAGCCTCATTATGAAGAGGATCGAGTCTTGGCCACAGTGAGTCAGGACGATTCTGGTTTTTCTCAGATTGAACGTCCAGGGAATGCCTCTGAAGGCAACGAAGAAGTCTGACCGTGTGACGCTTTTGTTTGTCCTTTCGATTTTCAGCCAAACTCCTGACGCGACCCGTCACTTGAAGCGTAAGAGGTCATAAGAACCTCTTACGCTTCTCGTGTCTAGAGAGTTCGTACGGTTACCTCTCGCCCCGCAGAACCTATTAGTGTTATTCTAATCCTTGTGTGTATGGTCGCGAGACACACGTCTTTCAACATTCAATTCCCACATTGATCCTCTTTCAATGACGGTCTTACTGCTCGAAAGCCTGTAATCGTAACCATATCGTTCTTGACCGTTCTTCTCGATATCTCACCCCTCGTATCTCGAACACGAGTTTTGAGTTTTTAGAGAATCTTTTTATCCGCTATGCCCTGGCTATAAAGGGATTTCAGGTGTGATCGATGACCATGTTGTCTCAGACTGAATCGTCTATCAGTCTTCGAAAGATATTTGAGCTGTGGTGGCCACTAGCCGGGAGTTGGATGCTCATGGGCATTGAACTTCCCATTGTGAGTGCGGTCATGGCTCGACTCGCTGACCCTGAAATCCATCTCGCTGCGTACGGAGGCGTGGTCTTTCCGATTGCGCTGATCATCGAGGCTCCGGTCATTATGCTTTTGGCGGCCTCGACGGCGTTATCGAGAGACTGGACTTCGTATGTGTTTCTTCGACGATTTATGTTTCAAATGTCCGGTGTTCTCACCCTGCTTCATATTCTTGTGGCGTTTTCTCCGTTGTATGACGTGGTGGTTGCCGATGTCTTACACGTCCCTGACCCGATTCGAGAACCGGCTAGACTCGGGCTCATGTTGATGGCCCCCTGGACCGGCGCGATAGCCATTCGGCGGTTTCAGCAAGGCGTTATGATTCGATATGGCCAAACGCGGTCAATTGGTCTTGGAACCGCGCTTCGATTAGTTGTCAATATTTCCATTTTAGGGTGTGGCCTCTACTGGGGGACGATTCCCGGGATAGTTGTGACGACTGTTGCGGTATCGTTTGGAGTTTTGACGGAAGCGGTTGTAGTGAATCGTTTGGTTCAACCACTCTTGCTGCGGATGCAAACTGATCAGAACACCGTGCCGTTGCCTTTGACGATGAGTCGTCTTCTGAGGTTTTATGTTCCGCTTGCAATGACATCTTTTCTTGCGCTTATTGCGTTACCGATAGGCAGCGCAGCATTGAGTCGAATGCCGCGTGCACTAGAATCATTAGCCGTGTGGCCTGTGATGGCTGGACTCTCGTTTACTCTGCGAAGTCTCGGGTTAGCCTTTCAAGAGGTCGTGGTCGCGTTGATTGGGTATCCTGGAGCCAAAAAGATGCTCGGTCGATTTGCTGTTGGGTTGGGCCTGACGACAAGCAGTCTTCTTTTGCTTATTGCGGCCACGCCCCTGGCTCGAGTGTGGTTTGGAGATATTGCCGGGTTGTCACCGGAGTTGACGGAGTTAGGAAGTCAGGCAATTTGGTTGGCCGTTTTGCTGCCAGGCTTAAGTGCAGTTGAAAGTTTTTTTCAAGGCTCACTGGTTCAAAATCACCAGACAAGAAGTATTACGGAAGCTGTCGCGATTTACCTTTTCACGAGTGCCTCCATCTTAACGGCTGGAACCTATTATGGTCAGGTTGCCGGGCTTTACGTTGGCCTATTGGGCGTGACTTCGGGGCTCGTGTGTCAGACGTTGTGGCTGTGGTATCGCAGCTCCTCCTCTACTCACATTCCAGAATGAGTGAGGCACTTTCTGCAGTTTTGAAACTCTTTTACTCATGGGCGGTAAAACTTAATTCGGCTCAATACTGTAGGGGGAAATATACTTTTCAAGTATTTATGTATGGTTTTACCTTCACCATCTTCGTCTCATTCAAAAAAGGAACATATGTAAAAGCCATTGAAATACTTATGAAAACATCACTATCTGCTATTTTAATGAAAAAGGTACATCATTTGCTGCCATTCATATCTGTGCGTGAGGTGTCGTGTGGCCTTAATGGAGGGTTGGGGATATGGAACGAATCTTGATGATTGGCGGTGATGAGTCCGTCCGAGATTCTCTGGCCATGACTCTCGAATGGGCTGGGTATGATGTGTCAGAAGCTGCGAGTGCACGGGAAGGATTAGCCTTCCATCAGCAAAATCCTGCCTCTGTCATTGTTGCAAATGATCTTGATGCCGATGAGGAAGGTTTGGAGCACATCCAAGCCCTTCGCAGTCATTCTCCAACATTGCCCATTATTACGATGTCGGGAACCATTCCCTCCAGTGATCAAGAACAGACATCCATTAGTCACACTTTAGGGTCGGTGTACTGTCTACAAAAGCCGTTCACGATGGATGAGTTTCTGGCCACCATTCAAACGGCGCTTCCTCGTTTTTCGCATTCGTAATCCCGCGTTTTTCTTTCCCATTCAAACGTCTTTTTCTGTAAGCTTTCTTCTGTCTCTGAAACTTGATTCGTTGGTTTGATTCAAGCGAACGGAATCAGCACTTCTCTGTCCATCACAAGATGAGTCCTTAAGGAGAGCGGTGAGACGATGCAGCTTAATCGCTCGGCGGCTCAAAATGTCCGGGTATGCGGTTTTGCCAGGGGACTGTGGCGGTCTGTGCTTGTTTGAGGAGGCTGCGGAGATTGACTTCAGCGGCGCGAAGGAGTTTCGGTTCACCGCTTTGAAGCAGGGCGGTCAGCAGCGAATACATTTCTCGTTGTTCCTGAGGGGAATGGGCGATGAGTTCTAGAATAGGATCTGGAGAGTCTACATTTGTCCAATCACTATCTTTCTCATCAGGGTCACCTAAGAGAAGGTTGATCGCTGTGGGACTACTATACAGCCATCCCGGCGGTATCCCGAGTCCGCCCGCTAACGCTTCGAGCGCTGAGGCCGGCGGATCTAATTCCCCAGCTTCGATGGCTTCAAGCTCCGTTGAAGGCATTCCGACTTTGCCGGCCAATGCGGTGACCGAATTCCCTCGCATTCGCCGCCAGGCTTGAATGTGTTCATTAATTGGCATGAGCCGATCTTAGCCAACGTCTGGACCGATGTCCAGTGTTCTTCGATCTCATTGCTCTTGAACCGTCGCTTGTAAAAACCAGAAAGATTCGTCATGCGAGATACGAAATACGAGCAATGAGCGACATTCCTCAAGATACGAACGACGAGATACGCTTTTACCCTGCTTATGGTGTTTCATGTTCACACGGCGACGAGCCTTTTCGAATAGTGGCCTGGTTGGGTATTGAAAAGTGGGAAGACCTGTTTGGGGTCATCGTGCGGACTTCTTTGACGATCAATGAATAGGTTAGAAATTCTTCTTCAACAATCCCTTCCAAAATATAGGGCCCCTGATTTGTGAGGAGGTGGCCAAATTGTCGATACGTTTTGGGGAAAAACGTGGCCTCATACAATCCGGTCAAATCTTCAAACGTCACAAATTCCATGGGTTCGCGTTGTTGAGTTTGAACAGATTTCTCTGTAATCATCCACCCGATCATGGTGATGGTTTGACCAACATACCGATGTATGTTGCAAGCCGGCACATCATGTATCCCTTGAAACGCCTTCTCAAATAATTCGAGTGGATGGGTGTTGATCGGAAATCCGAGTCGTTCGATCTCATGTTGAATTTTTTGCTTTGGAGTGTACTCTGGTGGAATTGGGAGCGCTGTGGATTGAGGAGGAAGAAGACGTAACGTGGAAGGCGTGGAACGCCCAGATAAGGTGGGATCCGCGTTGTGTTTGTTTCCCTGCCATCCATGATGGGCATACAAACGCCACAACAGTCCGGGGCGTGTAACCTCGCCAGCAATACTGTCAAAACAGCCAGCCTTCACGAGTATTCGGGTTTGGGCTTGCTCGCCGTTTGTGCGGATCAGAAAATTCTGGAATGATTGAAAGGAGCCATGTTTGACGCGCTCATCGAGAATCTGTTCAAGAGACGAAACTTTCAGACCTTTAATTTGCATGAAGCCCATGCGAACGGTTTGCCCGGTTCCCGCATAGTGCCAATGACTGGTATTGATGTCTGGCGGTAAAATGGTCAAGCCCATACGACGGGCTTCTGAGAGATACACAAAGGGAGTGTAGAATCCGCCTTGATTGTTCACCACGGCTGCCATGAATTCTGCCGGGTAATGAGCTCGAAGATAGGCGGATTGAAACGAGACTTGAGCATAGGATGCGGAGTGTGGTTTACAGAAGCTATATCCTGCAAAACTCATGATCATATTCCACATCGTGCTGATCGCATGCTCAGAAGCTCCTCCGGCCCGAGCTCCACGAGAGAACTGTGTTTGATAATCCTGCAGCTGTCGCTCCTTATGTTTTTTACTCAAGATTTTTCTCAATTGATCCGCATCTTCTACTGAAAAGCCTGCCACAGCCATCGCCACTCTCGTCACATCTTCCTGGTACACCATAAGGCCGTGAGTGTCAGCTAAGACGCTTTCAAATCTAGGGTGAACATGTTGATGAACCTGGCCATGTGCACGTAGCACAAAGTCACGATTGAAGGGGTTACCTGCTGGGCGCACGAGGGAAGAAACCATGACAACATATTCAAAAATATCTAATTCTGATAGTTGTGTTTTATTCATGGCTGACCAGAGTTTCCGGAGTAACAATCGCGTGGCCGGCGACTCAATATAAAAACACCCAATCGTGTCACTCTGACGAATCAGCTCTTGGGTTCGTGCGTCACAGATCGGATCCCATGATGGGTCGTTAATACGTCTTCCGGTATGCTCAACAACAGCATCAAGTACATCTCGAATCACGGCGAGCGAGCGGTTTCCTAAGATGTCGAGTTTGACTAGCCCTGCATCTTCGGTTTGATCTTTCTCCCATTGAATAATCGGGACACCTTTCCTTGAGATTTGAACGGGCACATAACGTTGAATTTCATCGGGGGCAATGATGATGCCACCGCAATGCACGCCAAGATGTCGAAGACAGCCTTCAAGGCGAAGCGCAACAGAGATGATCTCGACCCAGGGTTCATGCATCCCCATGGTTTGGCAGATGTTCGCTGTCCAGGCGGTCAATGTGCGTGGTGTCGGAGGTGGATGAAATTCTGTTTGGCGTATAAGGCCTGGTATGACTCTATTGAGTTCAGTCGGTGAGATACCATACACCTTAGCGACCTCGCGAATTGCGGAGCGGAAGCCAAGGGTGTTGTGATTCGAAACCATGGCTGTACGACGAGTGCCATATTTCGCAAAAATATAATTTAAAATACGATCCCGTTCGTCCCAAGGAAAATCAATGTCGATGTCTGGAGGGTCCTGTCGGCCGGCGTTCAAAAAACGTTCAAAGAACAGGTTATGACGAATCGGGTCCACATGGGTGATGCCTAAGCAATAGGAGACGATGGAGGCGGCTGCCGATCCGCGACCGCAGGTACGTGGAGCTTGTTGGACAATGTCTTGAACGATCAAAAACCAAACCGCGAAACCCTTTGAACGGATCACACTCAATTCGGTCTCGATCCGTTTCTTAACCTCGTCAGAAATCTTTCCGTACCGTTGTTGAGCCCCTTCGTATGTTTTGGCTTGGAGTGTGGAGAACGTTTGTGAGCTCGTTTGATCACGAAACGCTTGCTGTACCGTACCTTTGAAGTTCCACTCCGTGTGACAGCGATCCGCAATACGGCGTGCATTGAGTAGCGCATGAGGAACATGCGTATACTGCGGTTCTAACACTGCAGCGGGAGCAAACCATTGGTTGGGCGAACAGCATGTCGTTGGTGGTAACTGTGAGAGGGTTGTCTTGAGCGCAATGGCTTGTAACACTTTATGGAGAGAGAATTCTTCAGGCTGAACGAAATGTACGCGATTGGTTGCGACAGGTGGAATGCCTGATCGCCGACTAAATGCCACGGCCTGATGCATCATGGCTCCAGGTGTGAGTTCAACGTAGAGGTTCTTCTGCTTCCACTTTTTCCACACGGTTAGTGCTGGAATGTCGTCAGATAAGACCAGAAGATCATGATGGTGTTGGGCGACGGCTTTGATGAAATCAAAGTTGTCATTACAATGGCGATCTGACAGTAATCGGCAAAGGTTCGTGTATCCAATCATGGATGTGGACAGCAATGTGGCACGGTGATGCTTGTGAGTTAGCTCAGCTCCAAGAATTGGGTGGAGCCCGGTTTGCCTGGCCACTTCTATAAAGCGAACGACTCCATACAATCCATTAGTATCGGTGAGTGCGAGAGTCTGAGCCCCATGAGAATGTGCCGCTGCACACAAATCCTCTAATGAGGAAACCCCGGACATGGGTGAGTAATTAGAATGGACGTGAAGGTGGATGAAGGGTGGCATGCGTCTTTCCCCACCAAATGGCCTGCGGGCCGAACCGTGTTCGAATATGATCAAGCGATTGTGTGAGGCGGTGTGATTTTTGGACTGTCAACGGTTCGTTCGTCGGTTCTTCGCAAAATAACTCGCCTTGTTCGACGGCTCTGGTCAGTTGCTCAGCACGAACGGTGAGACGACTCACTCGGACTCGGCGTTTGAAACTTCGTG
>BQIX01000106.1 GCA_021604145.1 Nitrospirales bacterium | reverse complement strand
AGTAAACTCTCAATCATGGGACACATGTCACATAGCTCTTTGTAAAAATCTTCATAATGTAGCTTTACGGCAAGAAGAGTGCCTATGAGGACCTCTTCTTTGCGAGAAAAGTCTGCCAAATGCCGTTCTTGTTCGAACGAGGAGCAGGCTCGACACATGGCTATGAAAAAGTTTTCTCGCGTTTTCCTCACATGCCTAATTTCTTGACGTTGCAGGGGTAAACCGTATGCGGCTAATTCATCCCAATCGACAGACACGTCGTTGCAAGACAATTCAAGATCCAGAGCAGAAGCAAGCAACTCAAGCGTCGAAAGTGAAGGGTTGGCTTTTCCTGACTCAATTCTCTGCAAAGTCGGCAAGCTCACTCCAGAACGGACAGATAACGCGACTTGACTAAGCCCCAAAGCCTTCCTTTTGTTACATATCGCTAAGAGTACAGCACTCATATCATATTTAATGCATTATATATGATGCATAGAGAATACGCGACTTCTGCCCTCATTCACACTCATGAAGGCCCAGAGAAACTTAGAAAACGGTTTCAAATCGCGTGCGCTGGAATCTGCTCTTGCTTTATTTATGCTCACCACATAACCATTGGTTGCGTGACGGTAGTTGCGTGCAGAACTCAGATTAATGGCTGTCCCCAGGCAGGCTCGCTGCAGGCTCGCTGTATCTTGTCGGTTCCCAGGTGGTAGCCTTTAAGATTTTACGCTAGGCCAACAGAGGGGAGTATGGAACGAGGGAACTGATGTGTCGAGACGGGCATATCGCCTTTTTGTGATCCTACTTGTGGGGTAGAGAACACCATGAACCGTTTGAATGGAAAAGTAGCAATCGTGACGGGAAGCAGTAGTGGAATTGGGAAAGCTATGGCCCTGCGTTTTGGGGAAGAGGGCGCGAAGGTCGTTCTTGCTGCTAGGCGTCACCATTTATGCGAATCTACGGTTGCACGTATTCGGGAAAAGGGTGGAGAGGCCCATGCCATCCAAACGGATGTATCCGATGAGCACCAAGTGAACGCACTCATCCAACAAACCGTAAGACATTTTGGCCAATTGGATATTCTGGTGAATAATGCGGGGATTTTTGGAGGCAGAACATTGGTCGATACAGATACAAAGACCTTTGATGACGTGATAGCCACAAATCTACGAGGAACCTTTTTATGTTGTCGTGCGGGGTTTCAACAAATGCAACAGCAGAGCGGCGGACTTATCATAAACATGTCGAGTGTAGCTGGAGTGCAAGCTTGGCAGGGGACGGGGATTTACAGTGCCTCCAAACATGGAATAATGGCACTGACAAAATCGCTGGCTGATGAAGGTCGGGCCTTCAATATCAAGGTCAGTGCCATCTGTCCGGCTGGAGTGGCGGATGAACTGGTCGATGCTTCGTCCGAGAAGATTCTTCTGAATGAAAAGATCGATCCCTTCGACATTGCTGAAACCGCCATCTACCTCGCTAGGCTGGGGCCTCAGGCTGTGGTTCAGCAGATAGTCATTGATCGTTTAGCGGCCGAATGGTAAAGACTTCGACGGAGCATAGGTCAAGGCCAGCACCTTCCTTTCGAGAGATAGGAGTCGCTTGCCATTCGACAAAGCGTCAATCGAGGCTCACCGTTTGGTCGACAAGTTTGGAAACAACGGACGGTGAAGCGATTGTGTCTTGAGTGCAACGTGAATCCTCGTGGGCTGTCCTGTAAGCGATCATCAAGGCGTATGCGCTAATTCCAAAAAGTATAATGGCCCCTTTTCCCGAACCCGGAATAATGGACCATCGGTACGGTTGAGTCGGTTATACCGTTGCGGATAGACCCATTGATATGTCGCATCACCCGTCCGAGATTCCCATGTGGGGTTTGTAGCAGGAGATGGTAATGATTGCCCATCAAACAATAGCCGTGAATCATCACGCCAAAGCGTTCATGGGCATCGGCAAGCGTCGACAGAAAGGCCTGGCGGTAGGGCGAGGCGCGAAAGATCCGTTGATACCCTCGTCCGCGATTCATGACATGATAATACGCATCCTCGTATTCAATGCGAACGGGTCTGGTCATGGAATACTCTATGCCTGGCTCTATCTTATAAAACAAGCAACATGACCCTATTACTGGCAGCCCCTCTTTGCGGAGACCTGGTGTGGGCCTCAGCAGCGGCAGAAACTCGAACGGCTATGTCGCTACATCACCCGTCCCGCCCTCGGCCACAACCGCCTGCGCCGCACGCCAGTCGGTGAGGTCGTCCTCCAACTCAAAACCCCATACCGCGATGGCACCACCCATCTCGTGATGACGCCGTTGGAATTCCTGCAACGCCTGGCCGCCCTCATCCCCCGTCCCCGGCTCCATCTCATTCGCTTCCATGGTGTGCTCGCACCCAACGCGGCTCTGCGCTCGCAGATCGTCCCCGACGGGCCGGACCAGGCGACGAACCCCGCCGATGAGGACGGCGATGCCCCCTCGGCCTCCCCGTGGACTCGCATGAGTTGGGCGCAGTTACTCAAACGCGTGTTTGCCCTCGACCTCACCATCTGTCCCCAGTGCGGCGGCCCCTTGACCCTCATCGCGGCGATTGAAGAACCGGCGGTGATTGCCAAGATTCTCGCGCACCTGGGCTTGCCCACACGTGCCCCACCACGGGCCACGGCCCGGCTCGACGAGTTGTTCCAGACAGCCTAATTCCTACGGGTTCAAACGGCGTTATCCCTCAGGATTCCGGTTCAGTGCCTGAGCCCACACTCCCCTTTTGCCCAGTTCCCCAGCCAACACGCCCCAACAGAGCGAACGGGTGGGGCTGAGTCCTGACACAAGGTCCAATCAAGCCTTCTGGCAGGGTGACCTTCAGGATTTCGGACAGCTCAGTCTGGGAATTACCCCCTTCACCGCGTACTTTGGTACTTTCCTGTTTGACCAAAAAGGCCGTTTAAAATCCCTATTCCTGCTCGGAAATTAAAGCAAGAAGCTTTATTTTTTAGTAATTTTATGGACAATAATGGGACGAGACCAATTTGTTGAAAAGGTTAAATTCGTTATTTGGAATTCCTGGTAGAAGTTTAAGAAATGGAAACTGCTGTCAAAGTCACAGTTTTGGCTGCGGCGATAGCTGTAGGATTTCTTGGAATCAGTAATATTCTCTGGCCTCTTCTGCCGTCTTCAAAACTTGTTCCGGTGGCAGGTGTTATTGGACTTGTCGTAGCGCTCGCAATAAACTTTTTTCTCAGAAAAAAGAAATAGAATGACCATATACAACAGCAATATGTTTTTAAGTAGCGTCCTATGGATCGTGTTTGTAACTGGGTGTTCTTATGGCGGAACAGCCACTTCTGGAACAGGTGACGCAATAGGAGGAAATGTAAGTGTAGACATAAATATAACGCCATCTGTGATACCTCCGAAATGGAGCTTTTGGCGGCCATTTTTTGGCAACGCATCTGTAGAGGATGGCTATGGCATGTATACATATGTTCTTTTTGGAAGAAATATCGTTGATAGTGATTTGTCCCTGGAAGCGGAGCGGTACAAAAGATTACTTGCTGAAATTATTGCTTCTACACCTTATGATGATGCGGAAGATTCGGATTTTCATAAAAATAAGAAAAACATATTTTATATTCCCGTAAAGAGTGATTCCGTTGCCTATGACGAGTATATGAAGGAAAGAAGACTGACAACTTTCTTATATCGAGAGTCAGAATATGAAAAAGAACGGAAAAGACATCTTTCGAAGATGCGGAAAAGCCTTCCAGTAATTAAGTTAAGTGAATATAGCTTTTATTTAGCACAGAAGTATCTTGCAAGTATCAGCCAAAAGGTAATTATAAGTAGGAGTGTTGCCATTCGATTTATTTCAAGACCTGGGCCGTTCTTAGTCTCTGTTCTCATGCCACTTCACCGTGGACACCCATTGAATACGACAATTTTATTTGCAGATCTTTCCGAAACACATCCCGATTCAATTCCTGAAGTAGTAGCTGCGTATAAACAAAGAATTCATTCAAGGGCATTGTCTGAAGAGGAGCACTTTGAACCTTTTCGTCTCTGGTTACTAAATCAAGCTTTGGTGGCAAGCGATAACGTTGGGTTTATAAAACGTGCTCTGGAGCAGTGGGTAAATTAACGAGGATTCAAGGCAATAGATTGTCGGATAATCGTCATTGTGGAAAATATAAAGTACCGCAACCGAAAGCAGACAAAGGATGACTGTACTTCGCCTGAACGAGAACTTTTGAAAGTAGAATACGCTGTTTCAAATTCTACATTACCAGCCTTGTTCCAGGTGGCGGCCCATTCAAAACCTAAAAACGGCTGATTACCTGGCTAAGGAGCAAGGGGGTAGGTTTGGAGTTTAAATGTGAAGGTGCCTAGTGAGATCTTCTTTAAATTCCGGTAACGTAATTCAATGCTCTGATTAGAGATATTGCGGTAATTGTTGAAGGGTACTTTAACGCATAACTCACGCTTGGAGAGGGACCCGGTCCCTCGGTGCCACGGTCCGCGCCAGAGAAAACGGGAAACCCCTATGCTTCGCTCAGCTGACTACACTATTCAAGGCTTTTTGTACCAATTCAACAAGACCGTCTTGGAAATACTAAAAGCCCAGGATGACGACACAATCACCGTAGAGGGCATTGTCGAAGACATTGAAATCGCGTCCCCCGGGTCGTTGACTGCTATTCAGTGCAAGTATCATGAATCGAGTACATCTTTCACTCCGAGCGCGGTCTACAAGCCGTTGCTCCAGATGCTCAAGCATTTCTCTGACCATCCAAGCGCAGAAATTCGTTACGTCCTCTTCGCCCATTTTCCCAGCGTTGGAACATCGCCCCCAACTTTGGATAAGCCAACCTTGCAGGCGGCATTGGCATCGAAGGACAAGGAGCTTTCAAAGTACGTCAAGGCAATACCATCAGGCATTGACCTCGATGTTTTCGAAAGCCGGTTCACTATGGAATTCGGACCCAGCTACGACGACATCACAAAACAGGTCGGCAAGGAACTGGAGTCGAACGGAAATCTGGTGGGCGACATCGAGGCCCTTACATATCCAAACGCGATCCATATGATCGCCACGCTCAGTGTGAAGCATGACCCAGCCGACCGACGGATCACAAAGAAGGAGTTCCTTTCTAATCTCAAGGCTATCCGCACAACCGCTATTTCCCGATGGACATTGACGCTCAAGACCCGTGATAAGCTGCTTCAAGCCCGGCGTAAGCAGCTAAAGGCTCACCTGGATAAAAATGCGCGGCTCCGCTACTTCGTTATCGACCCCAGCAGTATCGAGGACTACGAGACTGAAATCGTCCTTTTCATAACCGACTACCTCGACAAGTACCACTTCAAGCCTGCTCACATCAGGACACCTATCCTGTGCCTTTATGCGACCCGAAATGAGATTCAGGAAATCCAACACCGATTGTACGCGAAGGGCATTTTTTCAGTAGACGGTTTTGTAGGCGGGCAGTTTGAAAAGGCGTATTTCTTTCGGGAGCCCCTGTCTTCTAAGGGAGTCGGGGGGAAATTGAAACGTGAATTCACTCTTCGCATCTTGAGTTGGGATGAACACGGCGATGTGCTGAACGACCGGAAGTGCGATGATCTTTTCATCATCGGCGAGCCAGAATGCGATTCACTCGATTTGGTGGACGTGAATGTCGAGCGGTTAGCAGGCGTGACGATGAAGGAAATCAAATACGTCATAGGAGTAAGCAATGTCTACGAATAGCATAGGTCAGGTTCTCTCCTGTTCCCCGGAGGCAATCATCGTTCTCACTGACGATTTGAAGGTGTTCGAGGAGCACAAGCCGGCCCTACAAGTGGGGCGCTACCTACGGATTGCCCAGGGAAACAACGACTTCACCGTGGCTTCTATCCGCAATGTCCGTGGCGTTCTCAGCCAGGATGATGAGGGAAGCCCGAAATGGCAGTTTCATATTGAATGTCAGGCGGTCGGCACCCTCGTAGACGACAAGACATTTGAGCGTGCAAGCGTCCTCCTGCCTGTGCCGACAGAGCTGGCGTTTCCAGCAGACAAAGACACCATCGACAAGCTCTTTTCCGAAGATGCTGAATATCAGTTTCCTCTCGGCCAATTGTCGCTGAACAAGGAAACAGCCATGAAAATCCATGGCGACCACTTCTTCAGCAAGCATATTGCAATCGTGGGGTCCACCGGTTCTGGAAAGTCATGCACAGTCGCTCGCATTCTCCACGACGTGGTAGGAATCGCCGATGAGAAAAACGCGAACATTGGAAAACAGAACAACTCCCATGTGGTCATCTTCGACATTCATGATGAATACACAGCTGCGTTCGCTTTGAAGAAGGAGCAGGCTTTCACACTAAATCGCCTCGACATTGACAGTCTTCAGCTCCCCTATTGGCTTATGAACTCCGAGGAGTTGGAAAGTATGTTCATTGAAAGCAATGAACAGAACTCCCACAACCAGGTTAGCCAGTTCAAGCAAGCAGTTATTCTAAACAAGGAAAGACACAATCCAGGGATCAAAGAAATGACCTACGATACCCCGGCCTACTTCTCGATTACTGAAGTGTATCGCTACATCGAGAATATGAATCGAGAGGTGATCGGCCGGTTGGCGGGAGAGAACAAGCCCAAGCTGGAGGACGGGACGCTGGTCGAGGATCGAAAAGAACACTATTTTGACCAGCAATGCACATTCGTTGCTCAAACCACTGCGGCTGCGACAAAGGCGACAAATGGTCCATTCAATGGTGAATTCAACCGCTTCGTTTCGCGTCTAGAAACCAAGCTGGCAGACAAGCGCCTACGGTTCTTGCTTCATCCGGCTAAGCCTGACGGGACGCCTTTTAAGACCGAGGATTTCGAGAAGATCATGAAGCAGTTCGTCGGCTATCTGAACAAGGCGAACATCACTATCGTGGACCTCAGTGGAATTCCGTTTGAAGTATTGAGCATCACGGTGAGTCTCGTTTCCCGTTTAATATTCGATTTCTGCTTCCATTACACGAAGCTCCGCCACGAAAAGGACGCTTTGAACGATGTGCCTGTCATGATCGTTTGCGAAGAAGCCCACAACTATATCCCACAGAACGATGACGCCGCATATCGGTCATCACGCAAGTCACTGGAGCGTGTTGCGAAAGAGGGGAGAAAATACGGACTCAGCCTGATGGTTGTGAGCCAACGGCCGTCAGAAGTCTCAGAGACAGTTTTCGCGCAATGTAATAACTTCCTCGCGCTCCGGCTCACCAACAACGCCGACCAGAACTATGTCAAGAGGCTATTCCCAGACAATTCGAGTGGGATTACGGATATACTACCTAACCTTGCCCCGGGGGAATGTGTGGTCGTAGGGGATGCAGTCTTACTTCCGGCGGTTGTTCAGATGCCATTGCCGAAACCTGAACCGCATTCAAAAAGCGTTTGTGTCCACAAGGAATGGAAGGAGCCATGGCGAGATATCACGTTTGCTGATGTGATAAGTCGGTGGCGAAAGGAATAGGCGACCTAAATGATGACGGGAGAAACCGCTCTTTATATGGGGGTCTTTTATGCCAAATAAAAAGATTATCGCGGTCTTTGGGTCACTGGTGCGCAGGGGGGCCTAGTCCAGGCCATTCTGAATAATACGACTAGCGAGTTCATCTTTGAATACCACCATCACCCAAAAACATTGGTGGCGACCCACCAGGCGAGCAAGACGGCCACTGTATTATTCCTAGTATTTTCTCTACCGTTATGGGCGAATAGAAAAGAACTTCCGAAGTTCCCGTATCCTCAGCAGGAACTATTCCTCAAAAAGGCCGTTTAAAATCCCTATTCCTTCAAAGGATATGTGTTTATCCGATTTACCTTGTAGGACTTCCTCAAGGAGTTTGTCATACTTACTCATCTAAAAAATACTTTTAACAGGTTCATCGGGGGTTAGCAAAACTTGGATAGGGGGCATTGCAGACAATTGCGCTTTTTCACTGCAGCGCGTAGAGATAGTCGACCCGCTCCCACGCACCATGGCGCGTCATGCTGGGCCGGGTCCATGGGAACATCCCTGTCCAACCCTCCTCCCAGGGTGATTGCCCGCATGTCAGCGAGCAGGTGTCCACAGATTGCCCCCCATCGGGGTCTTTGATACTTTTCTGTTTGACCAAAAGACCGTTTAAAATCCCTATTCTCGCTAACTGGGGAAGGACCTACCACTGAAAAATAAATCCCCCCTTTCCTCGTTCCTCTTCATGCTAAAGACTCAAGATGATGCGGGTACGTTTTACCACTTCATCCATCAAATTGACAGGCAATTGCCTCAACTCTTGACGAAATGATTCATTGGACACAGCAATCAGTTGACCAAGCAGGAGGTCGCTATCATGTTTGAGACCAGCTTGTCCTTTTTTAACTCGTAATCTGAGAATTCCCGGATCATCGACTAGCTTAGTCGTGGCAGGAACAACGATGGTCGATGGATAGCCTGCTTCAGTGACAAGGTCGGATTGAAGAACCAATCCAGGACGAAGTTTTCCAGGTTTCGTTTTAATCTGAGGATTAAAGTCGATAATGTATACATATCCTCGTTTGATTTCCATAGATTAATCCGACTGCACATGAGTAAATGCACCGAGAAACAACGTTTGATTCTCAAGTTTGTCGGCATGAGCGCAACGTCGAACGGACTTCTGAATTTCTTGACGTAATCGTTCCTCGGCTGTCTTCATCTCAAGGGTTTGTAGGGCGACTCGAATGACCTCGGATTTACTCGGAATGCGAAGCTCCTTCCGTAAGCGTTCAATTTGTTGCTCTTCTTTCTTTGAAACGGCGATCGCACCCATCAGGACCCTCCATGTTGCAATAACATATTTTATAATAATAGAACTAATATATCATCTAATCGATCAAATAACTAGTTCAGCAGAAAAATAGAGGAAAATGGCAAAGCGGGAATCTGGGGGGAAACTCCGCTGGCCTTTCCTAAAGGAATGTCGCTTTCGTGGAAAGCAGGTCTATGTCAGAAAGTATGGTGAGCATGTTGTGTTGTCCTCCAAACCCTTTTCTTGGACAGAGTTCTTTGAACAACCGAGGAAAAGGGGAAAAGGGGACATTCTCATTTTTTTGAGCTTACATAGTTAGGTGTAGAGGCAATAAGTCCATAGACTTGCCTAGGATTATTTTAAAAGGAGAGTGGCTTAAACCTTGAGATGAGATCATGCAATCATTGGCAATCGAAATAGGGAGCCTATGTATGACATAAATACAATATAGGCCCTATTTAACAAGAAGCAAATCAATTGTTTTTTCAGGCGATGGGGAGAAAAGGAAAGAATGGGAGACGAACGAATAAAAAAGGGGAGTTACAGCTTGCCTTCCCCCTTGAGGTATTTGCGGAATTTCCCCATGAGTTCTTCACCTAACAATCCAACATCAGGCTTGGTTTTCATGTAATCACGGATTTCTTCTAAGCGATGTTCGGCTTGATCATTGCCCTTCAGACGTTTCACTTTCTCTAACGCATCATCAAAGGCATCAAAGGTGAGTTCTTTGTAGCCAAAAGCTCGAATACGTTTGACTGCTTTCATCATGGCTTCGTTCCGAAACACCGTAAGATGTTCTGAATCTATTTCTTTGAGTCCAAGCTTTCGTGCTCGACGTTCCGCAGCTTTTCGAATGCCGCTGCGTACAAAATCAGGAGAAGTTTGCAGTCGCTTCCAAGCGTCATCTGCCCATGCGACTTGGGATTGTGGCGCTTCCCACAAACGTACAAGAGATTGAGCATCAATGCGCGTAATGCCTTGCTCACGGGCCAAGTCTTCGGCATCGTGCTTCAGCATATCCGCGACAAACTCTTTGGCCATTGGGGGAGAATCTTGGATCTTCTGCTGCAACAGCACCAGAGCATCTTCTGTCCATTCCAATGGTGGACCCGCTTGTTCCTTGAGATCACCTAAGGCTTCAACCTTTTCGAATAACTCGACA
>BQIX01000105.1 GCA_021604145.1 Nitrospirales bacterium | reverse complement strand
TGATCTTCCCTCACGACATCGGACGCAAAGTTAAGCTACCTTCTCAAATATCATCGGGATTTGATGCCCTATCGCCGAGTGCCTTCTCTGCCGATTGTAATAGGTTTCGATGTATTCAAAGATGCTGGATTGGGCCATGCGCCGAGTCATGTATCGTTCTCGGTGAACGAGTTCAACTTTCAGGGTGTGAAAGAAGCTCTCTGTGACGGCGTTATCATAGCAGTTGGCCTTGCGCCCCATGCTACAGCACAGCCCGTTGCTCCTGATCAATCGCTGATAGCCTGCTGAACAATACTGACTGCCACGATCAGAGTGGAGGATCGTACCCTTGGGGAAGCAGCGGCGGAACAAGGCCATGGTGAGTGCGTCACATGCCAATTGTTGCGTCATCCGTCGGTTCATCGACCACCCCACGATGGCTCGTGAATACAGATCCATCACCACGGCAAGATAGAGCCATCCCTCGTCGGTCCAGACATAGCTGATGTCGGTGGTCCATTTCTGATTAGGTGCTGTTGCGAAAAAGTCCTGCTTGAGCAAATCAGGCGCGACTGGCTTTGAGTGCTTCGAGTCAGTCGTGGCTTTAAATTTCTTTGCCTGAATCGCTTGCAGCCCCAGCGCACGCATTCGTCGGGCAATGCGGTTCTCGCTGCACGTGATACCCTCATCGTGCAGGGCATCGGCGATTCGTGGCGCCCCATAGCGTTGCCGGTGTTCAGCAAAGATCGCGCGTATCCGTCTATCTAGTTCGATGTTCGAACGAACGCGCTGGCTCAGGCCACGCGCTGTCCAGTCGTAATAGCCGCTCCGGGATACGCTCAGTACGCCACACATGAGGGTGACCGACCAGGCCTTCTTCTGCTCATCAATAAATTGATATCTCATGCGTTTTCCTTGGCGAAGAAGGCCGTGGCTTTTTTTAGGATTTCTCGCTCCATCCGCAACCGGCGATTCTCCGATTCGAGTTCATGGATCCGCTGCTGCTCGGTCGGTCGGTTGCCCTTGCCAGGAAAGGCTTCTGTCTCATGAGCTTCCAGTTCGCCCTTCCAACGCCCAATCAACGTGCCACTCACACCTAGACTGCGCCCCGCGGCTGCACAACTGTAGCCATGATCCACCACTAAAGCGACCGCTTCTTGCTTAAATTCCGGACTGTGATGCCTGCGTGTTCGTTTCATCTAACACCTCGCTTCGAATCATTATATAATTCTTAACTCGGTGTCCGGTATCCCAGGGGAAGATCATGTTAACCATTTTTAGATTTAGTCGGTTCGCACCTAACCCCCGACCCCAACAGGGACCGGACTTGGGACAGGACTTGGTATTGGTATTGGTATCTTTTTCTTCGCCAAGATGCCGATAGCGGCAGCACCAGCAAGCATTAAGGTAAGATTTAAACTCCATTGTCTATTAACTTTTGAGAGTTGGGTGTCTATCTCCTGTGTTTCTTTCTTAAGGTCTTCCACGTCAATGCAAGAATACATTGCTCCTGCAGAACATACATAGATTTGCTGGTCATCTGGTCCAATATATAAATCCACCGCCGTGGCCTCTTCGACTAACTTTATTAAAAAATCAGCATCGTCTGGATCGATCCTCGTACACAATTCTTCGAGACAGCTGCTCCGATTAAATAGGGCGATGCATTTTTGATCCTTTTTGGCTGCGGCTTGACACCTTCTCCTGGCCTCCCTCGAACCTTCTATTCTCGTCGCATCTCTTGCGTGTCCACAAGCCCATCGTGCATTTGAACCTGCGCGTCTTCTGTTAACGTATAGAACGCCGGGGCATTTATCCTTAAGTAAACCGGTTGGATCACTATGCGACGCCGGTTTATTTGTTACATATGCCAAAAGGTTTAGGCTGTCGATATATTGCAAGGGATCGCGACTAAGAAACCGACCGCTTCTTGATTCATAATAGCGGTTGCGGTAGTAGTATAAGCCAGTCCTGCCATCAAAACGCCGTCCAGTATAATGGTACACGTTACCGAATTCTTCAGACGACCGCAGCGAGGTTTGATTGAAGTTATCTGACAAATCTAGTGGCGTATCTTCCAACCCATCACTATCATCATCAACCACAGGCAACACCGTTGGCTCTCCCAAAATGGTGTAACGGTAGTACTCCAACACTCGGTCAGCCTTATCAGCGTCCAATAACGCCATAATGCTGCCTAAGCGGTTATTGAGGAAGTAGTACTCCTGGTCAGCAGTTATATCTCGCACGTTCTTGTCATTGTTCCTGCCAATTTCACCGTCCTGGTTGCGGTCAATGGCGGCTAAAAGTGGTTCGTCGATCTGCTTGCCGTTGACATAGATGCGCTCGAGGGTAGATGGGGCAGCCTCGAGCGTCGCACCTTCTTCAAACAATCGCTCTTCCACCACACTCCACCCATCATAGATGTAGCGCTTCGAACTCTTCCCAATCGCCGTCCCATCCAATTCCATCGTGACAATCCTGCGGCGGAGTGGGTCGTAGCGGTAGTGCTGTTGCGGGTTCACGCCACCGGGGTCGATGTCAAAAAGGAGGCTGCAAGCATCCCAACGCGCATTGGCCATCACATCTTGTTGGTCTGGCTTGCTGGTGACGGGCCTTACCAGGAAACTGGTTGCATTACCCGCGCGGTCGTGGGTCGGTGTGGTCGCGTCGCCATTCCGCGTAAGTTGAGTGTATTCGTTGGCCTTGTTGATGACGTAACTGTCGCTGGTGGTCAAAGTAGCATCGAACGGATTACCGAAGTTCGCCTGGCGGCGGTTGTAGTTGTCATCGTAATCAAAGGCGTTCGTGAATGTGGCCAGCGGGATTGGACCTGGTACGCGGTAGCTGACGCCAGTTATTTCATAGCGGTGGTTGTACTGGAAGTGATCGCACAGGCCCATGTCGTGGGTGAAACGCTCGAAGAGCGGGTTGTCCATGCGGTCATGGCCGTACTCGAACCCGACCAACATGCGGTTGGGGCCGTTCCACTGGTGGGTCTGGAGGCGGCGTTTGAGGTCATACGTGCAGGTGAGTGCCGCGCCGTTGCCGAGTGTCTTCGTCTGCACGCGCCCGGCACCGAAGTACGCATACCTGGCAATATCGTGGTTCGGTCTATTGAAGTACCCCGCGGAAATACACTCCACACGATTGAGCGCGTCAAAGGCCGTCGAGATATCCAGGTCCCGCGTCGCGCCGTCAAGCACACGGTAACCGTTACGGTTCGACTGCTTGTCATAGGTATTGGCAACCTGGATCGGGTGTTCCCACCCGTTCGTAAACCCCGAACCGTCAAGACGAACCGATTGAGTTTCCGCCGTTAGGCGTGAGAAGGCGTCGTAAGCTCGATCAATCTTAGCGTAGTTGTTACTCGCACTGGTGACTCGGTCGAGGGCATCATAGACGAATGTCTGCTTCGTGGTACCAGGAACCTCCGTGGGCAATGTAATATTTTGCTCCGTCGGGCGGTTGCCGGGATCGAAGGTATTGTTGAAAACCACACCCCGCGAGTCGGTTACCTGAATGGGATTGGAGTTTGCATCATAGACTATTTCAACACGGTCGAAGATGCCATCGGCGTCATTGCCGCTTCCGTCTATAGGATCATCTGAGTCGGGATAAACGGTGCGAACCGGCCGATCCAGATGGTCATAGGCGTGCTTCGTGATTTGTACGCTCTTCGGGTCATTCACATCGGACAGCGCATGCACTTCTGTCTTGTTGCTGTTTTTGTCGTAGGCGCACTCATAGTGAAGTAACTCCGTGCGAATTTTGGTGAACGGGTCTCCAGCGAAGCGTTGGGTCATGATTTGGCGATCGAAGTAATCGAATTTCGTGAGCGTAAAAATATCCTCGGGATCCTGCATAAGCCGCAGGTTATTTTGCGAATCGAAAGCGAAAAATGAAGCATGGTCGATGCTATTCCCGTTCAAGCCGCGGATGTGTTCTTCCGTGCGACGATTCAATTCGTCGTACACGCATGTTTTGACGTAGGTTTCCGACGAACCTGTGGCACCTGGGCCCGGTACCTCAATCTCCTTCACACTGACGATGTTTGAGTTAGCATCGTAGGTGTTGACGAGCATGTTTTTCAGAGCATCTGTCGTCGTGAGCAAACGATCCGCGGCGTCGTATGTGTAAGAAGTGGGATTGCCGTTGGCATCAAACTTCATAACCGTCCGTGAACCGGGATCATAGGCAGTAAGATGGCTCGAGTTCCGGCCATCGTCCGGATTGTCTTTCGCGCTTTCGTTCGAATTTGGGTCAATGTCGAACACATGCTGGTACTGCCGTCCGACTTCGTCAAAGCGCGCGTAGGTGCGTTCGAGGACTTTGGTGATCTGCCCCGATTTCAAAACAGCGCCCTTTGATGTCGTCAGTACATTCGAGGCGTCATCGTACTCGCGAACCCAGCCATTGCCGTTCTGGTCGCTGTAGGCAATCTGCCGGTTAGCGAAGTCAAAGACGTGGGTTTTAAAGTTGCCACGACCGTCACGTTCCAGAATCTGGTTGCGGCGGGCGTCATAAGTAGCGATCGTCAAGCCGACGAAACGGATGCGACCGAGCGTTTCAGCTCGCTTATCCGTCGGATAGCCCACGGTAATCGTTGAGCCAAGGGGAATTTTGAAGAAATTCTTGGAGAATAACCGGCGTTTGTCAAAGACAGGAAGCTGCCGGATGTGCCCAATCGTGCTGAAGAATAGACCGGGTGCTACGCCGTAGAAGGTCTTGTAGGGGCGCCGTTGCTCGTCGTAAAGGTCAAACGTCCTATCGCCCTCCGGTTTTTGCGTGATGATGAGGTCGTCGTTGCCGTCATAAGCCTTGCGGGTGATAAGGTCGTTGTTGTCATTCTCATCAACCTCGACACGCTCAGACAACAGGTTGTTGACGGCATCATAGCTCATCGAGCGGTCGATGAAGTCATTGGCTGACACTGTGCCATCCACGTCGATATTGCTACGGCGCACCAAGACCTGATTGCCCGCTCCGTCATAGATGTGACGAGTTTCGTAGCGGACCTGCAGGCCATTGCGCAGTGCAACCAAAGGCTCGACCCGACGCACCATTTCTTGCAAGTCGTTATATTCGGTGTCATAGGTAAATCCTTTGGGATCATTCTCCTGGGTTATCATCCCGAGCGCGTTGACCTTGGAAGTCGTCGTTAAGTTGGTCACCGAATCAGTGGAACCGTCAGCGCCACGCGTGACGGAGTTCAAATACCCACCGAACTCACCCTTGGTGTTGATGTCCCCGCCACTACTCGGTCCTTCATAGTACGTGTGCACCGTGAGGTTGCCGTTCGGATCGGTGTGCGTGAGCATCTGACCAAACAAGTTGTATGTCCAGGACTCGCTAATCGTTTGAGGAACATTCACACCACGAGTGACGGTCGGAGCATCATGCCGGAGACGGTTGCCAAACTGGTCGTATGCATAGGTATGAACGAAGTTCAAACTGGCATAGATGGGATTCTTATCGAACTCTCGCGGATCCGAACGGCTGAGTAAGCGAGAGAACTGCCCTTTATCACCGAAACTCGAAGTTTGATACGTTGATCGGGTCGCAATCGAGTTCGTTCCGTCAGTGTACTCGTGGAACGTCACCTGGCGATTGTCATTGAACGTGTAGAGGTCGCGCGGCCAGTTGTTCGGGATGTTGTTTTCGTCGAACTCGAGCCCATCAACATTGTCGCTACGAAACGGTTGTACGGAAACAATGGGAGAAAGACATTCGCAGTCGTGAAGCCAGCGCTGCTCCCAGTATTCAGGTTCATCTTCGCGGAGCGGTGCGTTTCCTTTGCCTCGTTCGGTCCAGGTCACCGTCCGACGGATACCGTACTTGCCATGCCCATCGAGCGGACCGCCGCCACTCCCATGAATCTCGTAGTCGGTGATATTCCCCTCACGATCTATCACGCGTGTGAGGAGATTCGTGGCTTCGAGCCGTTCTAAAGGAAGCGGACCATCTTCGGGCTCATAGTGATAACACACGTCTTTCTCATTGATCCGCGCGATGTCTACCCTTCCCACTTCATCGTAGGTAAAAGCCTGTGGAATCGCGCCACGCGGGTCCATCACTGAGGTGATGTGGTTCGGATTCTTCTTGTCTGTGTAACTAACTGTCCGCACTCTAGGCCCGGTCACGAGTAGGTCCGTTAAGTCGCTATCACTTATTTCCTGTGCGGCTTTGATATCTGCATATTCCGTGTCGGGCGACACAATCTGCGTGAGGCGGCGTTGTGCGTCATACTTGAAGTGCCATGTACGTCCAAGATGATCGATAAATGAGCTCAGAAGGGAATCCGAACTATACTTCAGCGTCTGTACCTGGGAAAGGTCGGTGATAATCTGTTGGAGTAAGCCCGAAGTGTCGTACTCCAATTGAGTGGTGTTTCCGTTGGGATCACGGATACTCATAGGATAACCCGGGGCGTTTGGGACACCCTGATAAAAGACCACTTCGAGGCCTGAAAAATGCGTGAGCGCCCAACGATGTCGTGCAGTGTCCAGCGTCAGCCTTGAGTAAAATCCACACGGGAGCTCCCACGTTTCGCCATCCTCGGATACGATGTCGTAACATCGCAGGTCAGGGGTAATCATAAGTCCTGTGAGCTCGCCGGTCTGCACAATCATCATGTTGAAGCTGTGGGAAAAGCTTTGCCCAAAGGGCCCGTTATAGTCCACCAGCGAGGAATGATGAAGTTGGAAATTGAAGCCTAACTGTTGTGTCCCAAAAGCCGTCACGGGAAAACTGTATCGCAGCTTGCCGGTAGCCAATTCGACTCCATGTTCAGTTGGTGTATAGCTATGGGTATATCCGCCTAAGGAAGAACCTATCAGCGTGTCACTCGACGGACAACAGTCGGTGCAGGTACAGATTCCAGGCTCGAACGGAAATTCTACTGTCGACACCGATTTCACAGGCACGACACCGGCGGGATTGACAGAGGAAATCTGAAGAGTGTTCATCGCCACCACTTCGCTCTTTTTCGTTCCATCAGCAGAGCGGGTAAACATGGACACTGTACCGACCGGCAACCGTTTCTTGTCGGCCAAAGGCAACGGCGTTGCATCGATGCTGATGGTATAAAGCCCGTCTGCGTCTGTGGTCACCTGGTGCTCGAAGACGCCATCCCCATTCGCATCAATATTTACAATGGCTCCGGGGCAAAAACTATTAGGTACTCGATCTATCATCACAATCCGATCACCCCGATAATGGATGGTTTTCTCTACGTTCTTTGACATTGTGTTCCCTCCTCCTTGAGCATCTAACAAAAAAATATCTATAAACTCTCTGATCTTCTTTACGATAAGAACTCACTTATTGGATTTCTCACTCGTAAGAGACTCTCAATTCAACTCTTAATCACTATTACGAAAGGATGCGAGAGAAAAGGGATTTATACTGGAGATTTTTTGGTAAAACGAGAAAGGGAAAGGACAGGATGAACAAACCCAGTCTTCGGAAAAGCCTTGTAAAGGGAACACTAGGCGAGGAGATGTCCAATTCAACTCTTCACTGCAAGAGGCTCCTATATTTATTCTGACTGGAAGTAAAATGAACCGAGACGAAGATCCCTGTCTATCTGGAGGCAGCTTGCCCCCCAGACTTTTTGATGCTCTCTACATTGATCGTGTAATCCGCTGGGCAAAGATACGCAAGCTGATTCGCCCTCCTTATCACTGACCTGCCAAGACCACTATGATTCCATTCATTCGGTCATTGTTCTCATTGATTCACGAGACACAAAAACACCCCCAGTACATCCAAACGGTTTGTCTCATTCGTAAAGAATAATGAAGTGTCTAAACCGGAGAGATCGGAGAGGACGATAAGGGGTATCGAGTGAGCAACGACAAGAAAGAAGGGGGGAGAACATGGGTAAGCCAGTTATTAAATCGAACAGTGTTATCAAGTCAGGCGGAAAGTTCATCGAACTCGTCCAGGTTTGCAACGAATCGGATCGTACCGAAACGCTTTGGGTAACGAGTTGGCCGTGGGAAAAAGGTAAGCGAAAGAAAAAGCCCAATAAAAAGACCGGTCAAAAAGTCACTCTCAAAAAGGGGGAATGCAAAACCCTTCGCTTCGAACACACGAAGAGACCATACCAATATTATACTGATCTCTACCGCTACATGGCGGCGGGGAATCACCAAGGACTCTGGCTTGGCTTCAACATCAATATCGTCAAAATTTTCGACCTTGACGCGTTTCTGGAACAGATTCGAAAAGCGTTGCCATGGTCTTTCTGGATCCTAGCGTTCTTGCCCTACCCCATGCGCCTTGAGCCCAGTGGCAAACGCAAGCGTGTCGCCATTCGTGAAGTGCATGGTTTACCCGATGGCTGGAAGGTATCCTGCCTGCACCCAGAGGTCGGTCAAGCCCTCACTCTCGAGCCTAACCAGAAGAATGATCAACTTTTGCTTCAGATCGAGGCGTGTAAGCCAGATTCGGATCTTGAGCGAGTTGATTTGACCATCGAGGCGGGAGTAGTCGGTCAGCGTAACTCCGCCTTCAACCGTATTCCGATTGGACTGACTGCTGTTCGAAAACACTCCTTGCCAAGGATTATCGCTATCGAGTGTCGACGCGATCCGGAGTATCCACATCTCCAATTCTTGGTCGACGTGGAAGACGAGCAAGGCCTGCTGGAGACACCGGAGATTCTCTACTCCACTGACGGAGGCGAGTCTTGGCTACAAGAAGACATGGAGTTGGTGGAAACCTTTGCATTCACCGATCTCGGCCTAGGGTGCGCGAGGTTTCGTGCATGGGTGCCGTTGCCTGGGATAAAAGCCAAGGCGTTGGTAGGGTTTGTTGCCAACGATCAATTGGGAAATACCAATTCAACAGCGATCGAGCGATGGCCTAAGCAAAAAACGTAGGAGTTGAGATCGACGATAGACTTTTTTTGAGTATGCATCTGTTTTGTCGGGCTATAGCGAATCCAAATGGTTGCAAGTCGGTATGCTTGGACACGATACATGCAAGACCACGCGTTCCACACATACATAATACATCCGAATTCAATAATCCAACTGATCGATGCATTAAAGGTGTCCAAGTCCAGTCGAGCCAGTTGGACACGATCGTTCTCACGACGGTGAGCTATGGATGAGTTTCTTAATGTGAAGAAGAAGGTGCAGACCTATTGATATCTCAATGACGGGCGTCCAAGCTCACCCAGCGTGATTACCTACTTCAAACATAGGAAGTTAATTGAATCGGCTATAGTGTCCTAAGATTCTTACCAAGCTCCTCCGGCTCATATCTTTGACCTTAGGTCTGTTGGAAATTTCTTTCACATGCCACACAACTGCTCCCAGTGAACCCGATACTTTTAACGGGAAGGGATGTTCAAGCTTGGGTACGACTTTGCCTGTGTGGGAAGCCGTCAGAGGCTGCTCCTATTTTTATCACCATCTGACTGGTAGAGGGCAAGTCTCAAAGGGAGAGGACACAATTAGCTTTTAAGGACGCCAGAAGAGTTGAATCCACCGCTACAGATAGCAAAAAAGGAGACAAGGTCGCGAAGTTGACCATCTTCTGTGACATGACGTAGACTTAGAGGTTCATTGGAGAAACAGAAGATTCGGTGTAATATCCCAATCTCTCTTTGACAAGAGTACCCCCCTCTCATTAAGAGGATCTTATCCATCCACTTCATAATCAAGCGAGGCATATTATGGCACTGCGGTTAGGCGATGAAGCTCCGAATTTCACAGCAGAAACCACGGAAGGTAGCATTAATTTCCATGAATGGCTTGGTGACGGATGGGGAATTCTCTTTTCTCATCCAAAAGATTATACCCCAGTGTGTACCACTGAGCTTGGGGCCATGGCTAAACTCAATGATGAGTTCAAAAAGCGCAACGTCAAGGTGTTGGCCATTAGCGTCGATCCTCTTGATTCTCACAAAGGTTGGGTGAACGATATTAATGAAACCCAAGGCTGTACCGTTGGTTATCCGATTATTGCAGACCCTGAAAAGAAAGTGGCG
>BQIX01000104.1 GCA_021604145.1 Nitrospirales bacterium | reverse complement strand
GGTTGAGCGGTTTCTTGTTCGAGCTCGTCGAGTTCAGTCTTTAGGCGAGGGAGGTCAAAGAGACCTCCGTAGGTCGGTAATATGATTGGCAATATTGGTCATGCGGGTCCGAATGTCTTCCAGCATTTGATCTCCTTTTCTGTAAGTCATGTCGTTAGGAATGCGGTATTAGGCTATCGGTCTGACGAGTCCGACGCCGTTGAGTCAACGCGCATACCGTCAGCAGTATAACACAACTCCATGCAAACACATCGCCATTTTGCGAATAAAATGTTGTCGTTGTACGAAGCGGTATCGTCCCAGTCAGGGCCTCTTGAGTGAAAACCGGTGTGGTGGCGAGAATGTGCCCCGTGGGGGCAATAAACCCAGAAATGCCGGTATTTGCAGAGCGGGCAAACGCCAGGCGATTTTCTACGGCCCGGAAGACGACCATCCCAAAATGTTGGTAGGGAGCAACGGAATCACCAAACCAGGCGTCGTTGGTAATCGTGACCAGGAAATCCGCACCTTCCTTTGCCATGTGTCTGACCAAATCTGGAAAGATGACCTCAAAGCATATGGCAACGCCAAAATTTAGGGGACGACGATCATTCTGTTGAGGCAAGGTGACGGTCATAGGACCGACGCCGGACCGAAAGTCTCCAATTCCTACGACGAGCTTGTCGAGAAAAAACAAAATTGACTGGAGAGGAATGTATTCTCCAAATGGAACAAGGTGGCGTTTGTCGTATCGTCCGGCAATTTGCCCTTTCGGCATTAACAGATAGGCGCTGTTCATCAGGTAAGGGCTTCCATCTTGGTGTCGACGTAGCGTCGGGCTGCCAAAGAGCAAGGGGGTATTCGTCTCTTGAACGACAGCGGCAACCTGTTGTTGGTAATTCGGTTCGCGCTCAAAGAAAAACGGGGTAGCCGATTCAGGCCAGATCAACAGATCGGTATCATTCGCGGCTTGGCGACTCAGTTTGTTGTAGCGGTTGACAGTTTCTTGACGGTAGGTTTCATCCCATTTTCGAGCCTGATCAATATTCCCTTGGACGACACCGACCCTGAGCGAGCCAGCCGATGAGTGGGAGTCAGTGTGTCGGTCAAGTTGCCAGGTCCCATAGGCGAGGGTGAGTCCGAGAGCTCCAATGGTGGCAGCAACAGTTGGCCAGGGGAAGGGCGTCAAGTCTTGATCCAGTTTATTTTTTATCCAGCAAATACACTGGAAGACCATCACATTGGTCAGCACAATAATGAATGAAATTCCGTAGACGCTCGTGATATCTGCAATCTGAATGACCAAGAGCCATTGATATTGTGAATAACCGAGGAGGGCCCAAGGAAATCCACTAAACAAATAGGTCCGAAGGAGTTCAAGGGCTACCCACAGGCTAGGTGCAGCGAGCCATATGATATGTGCAGATGGCTTGAACCAAGAGATTCCCAAAGTGTAAATCCCGACATAGAGACCGAGGTAGCTAGCGAGTAAGATCATGAGGAAAATACTAATCACTAGGGGAACCTGGCCATACGAATGCATGGCGGTAATGACCCAACTTACGGTGCCCGCAAACCCTAGGGTCCCTGCAAACCATCCCCACCAAAACGATTGTTTCGGCGATAAGCCATCAATTGCCAAATGAAGCGGGATCAGCATGATCCAGGCAAGCCACCCAAAGTCCAAATTGGGAAAACATAGGGGATATAAAATCCCTGTAAGAAACACCGCAAGAAGTCGTGGTGTGGTAGGAATCTTCACAAGAGTGGATGTGTTAGACGTGGCAAGAAATGATTTTAAGATATTCCTTTGCCATTGCCATATGATGCGTCTAAAATTTTTTTCCTCTGAGCGTTGGCCGTTGATGTGATGGTGTACCGCGTTCTAATTGGTTGCCGTCATCTTCGGTCATGTGCCTTGGTCTTTTGTTATCTGAACGTGAGAGATCAAGAAACTCTCCAGATCTTCTCTGATTTGAGAGACATCAGTATTCTCAACGGTATTCAATTTTCAGAAGGCTTGAAATGATTGCTTGTTAAAGTTTCTCAGAGACGATCAATTCGAATCTGGTGGGCGGATGAAGGGAAAAACTTGATGCTGTGTCACTAAACGGCCTTTTGCACGAGTCCGGATCGAAGGCATCGGGTACAGACCCTGATTCTTCGAGCTCCGCCTTTAATAAGGGCTTTAACCGTTTGAAGGTTAGGTCGAAAGACCCGTTTAGTCCGGTTATTGGCGTGACTCACGTTGTTTCCAACTTGCCGAAGTTTTCCGCATATTTCACAGGCAAAGGCCATGGCGAACTCTCCTACTCTGGTAATAGTTGTGAGGAACAAACGTCCTTGTTACCATAGGTTGCCGGTCGAAGACAAGTCACGAGGGTACCGTTGGGCAATTTGATGCTTCATATGATTATCATACCATTGCCATGGTGAGACAAGGGGAAGTGGCAGAGCTATTCGACTTGTATCAGGCTTGGCAGACGTTGCTTAAACAACTGACAGATTCACTTCCGCATTCTCCTCTCGATCCTCCACTGATCCACCCTTTCCCAGGGAACCAGCAGGTTGGGACTGAAATCTCACAACAGATCTTTGATTTATTAGGCCGGAGTATCTTTCCGTCACGCCTTGAAGCTGAATTGATGTGTCTGAGGCAATTATTTGTTGATTTTGACATGCTTCAAACGAAGCCAGAGCGAATTCTTCGTATCTCTCAGGCACAGAAAATTTTGAGAGCCTTGCATGCTCCCGCCCAACAGGTCGCTGTCGCACAAGACCGTAAGCCCCTACGAACAGGAGTTTTCTCCAAAACAGAACAATTGAATCAGTTGTCTGGAACTTCTCAAGAACATTTGTGGGATCTTCCTGTTCGATTTGGAAAGGGCGTCGGGCCAAGTCGAGCACAGCTCTTGGAGAAATTAGGCATTACTACCGTTGAAGATGCGTTCTGGTTCCTCCCGTGGCGGTATGAGGACTGGTCGAACATTGTATCTATTAATCGGCTTCGCCCTGAGATGCACGTGACGGTGAGCGGCTGCGTGACGAATTGTCAATTACGACGAACCTCAAGGAAGGAATTGGTGATTGTGACCATCACCGTTGATGATGGGACTGGAGTTCTCGATGCCGTGTTTTTCAATCAACCATTTTTAGAGCAACTGTTTGTGTCCGGAACGACTCTGCTTTTACATGGCGAGGTTTCTTCGGGAAAAAAGGTTGGCGCTTCGCTCCATATGCGGGCCCCTCAGCATGAACTTGTTCGGCATGAACGAGAAGAGGCGAGTAACGGGATTGGTCGTCTTGTGCCGGTCTATCACGAAACAAAAGGTATGACCACGCGTCAGTTTCGGAGAATTCTGGTAGGGCTCGATGAACGCTATGGCAACGCCATTGAAGAGATGCTTCCATCTGATCTTTTAGAGAAGTTGAAATTGCCCACGCTGAAAGCCTCAATGACCGCGCTGCATTTTCCAAAACACTCTGACAATGTGGAGTTGCTGAACCAAGGCACAACGTCTGCGCATCAACGTTTGGCTTTCGAAGAGTTGCTTCTTCTTCAGCTTGCGCTGGCTGTCCGTCGAAGAATGATCAAATCCGAATCTCGTGGAATTGAATTTTCATTGAATAATCAATTAGTTAAAGATTTTGAAGTTCTTTTGCCCTTTACACTCACGGATTCGCAGGAACGAGTCATCCAAGAAATCCAGGCGGATATGGCTGGGACCACTTCAATGAACCGCCTTCTTCAAGGAGATGTCGGATCAGGAAAAACAATGGTTGCCCTTCATGCGATTATGATGGCTTGCGGTTCTGGATATCAGGCGGCGTTGATGGCCCCTACGGAAGTGTTAAGTGAGCAACATTTCCTGACCATTAAGCCGTACTTCAGTCAACTAGGAATCACGATTGTACGAGTCAAGGGAGGACAGTCTGCTCAGGAACGTAAGAGAGTCCTTCGGCAGCTTGCTTTAGGTGAAGCTCAAGTGGCAGTGGGGACACATGCGCTGCTTCAACCTGAAGTTGGTTTTAAAAACCTTGGCCTGATCATTGTGGACGAACAGCACAAGTTTGGAGTTGTACAGCGAGCCCAACTTCGGAAAAAAGGTGTCTCCCCTCCGGATGTTTTAGTGATGACGGCTACGCCGATTCCTCGAACCTTGGCGATGACAGTGTACGGCGACTTAGATGTTTCCGTCATTGATAGGCTTCCTCCAGGGAGAAAGCCTGTACGAACAATGTTGTTTGAGGCTCAGGAACGAGATCGAGCCTATGGCTATGTGCAACGAGAAGTTAGTGCCGGGCGACAAGCCTATATTGTCTACCCGCTCGTGGAACCCTCTGAGAAAATAGATTTGCAAGCAGCGGTTGAAGCGGCAGAACGGTTGCAGCGAGAAGAATTTCACGAGTGGAATGTTGGATTACTCCATGGGCGAATGAAATCAAAAGATAAGCAGGCGACAATGACGGCATTTAAAAAAGGCCAGATTCATGTACTAGTGACCACTACAGTCATTGAAGTTGGCGTCGATGTATCAAATGCGACGATCATCTTGATTGAACATGCCGAGCGGTTTGGCTTAGCCCAGTTACATCAATTACGGGGGCGGGTGGGACGTGGAGCTGAACAAGCACTGTGCGTGTTGCTCCGTTCTGTCTCTAAATCTGTGGAACAAAATCCCACTTCCTCTATAAGTTTGGAATTACCCTTTCCGCCAATGTCTCAGTCCTCGAATAGCGGAAAAAGCCCAAGCGAGAAGCATCCTCAGTCAGAGAGTCATCGTCTTCAAGTTTTTGCCCATTGTGCCGATGGCTTTGCCTTAGCTGAGGAGGATCTCAAGCTTCGTGGGCCTGGTAATGTATTGGGAGTGCAACAGTGGGGATCTGTTGACTTTCGAGTTGCACAGCCTATTCGAGATCACCAATTGCTCCTTCAGGCAAAGCAAGTTGCAGGGGAGTGTCTTACCAAAGACCCTCACCTTAAGTCAGCGAAATTTCAGGGTCTGAAAGCGGCTATGTTGCGGAAATGGGGAAAAACTTTTGAATTGGGTTCCATCGGGTAAAGTGAAGATAATGACCAAAATTTGATTGATATTCACAAATTTTTGAAATATCAGCGTTTTTTGATTGACTGTAAGGTTTGACCTCCTCAAAGGTTCATGCTAAAAATCGAATTCATTTGGCCCGGATGGCGGAACTGGCAGACGCGCCGGACTCAAAATCCGGTTCTCGCAAGAGAGTGGGAGTTCGACCCTCCCTCCGGGCACCATTAATTAGCCTAAAATGAAGGGGCGTTGACGTTTTTAAAGCGTTTTCTTTAGCCTCTTTTGAAATATTGGTGGTGATGGATGATTTTACTTGACAGGGCTTTGACAGTTGACTATAGTTTGTCCCCTTAAAACTAGAATTAAAGATAGTGCAAAAAAGTAAAGAGTAAGATGTTGAGTTGGTTTCAATCCATTATTATTTGACCGATTATTCACTTACACTTCCAAGGAGGAGCCACATGCGGAAGTTAGGTTACTTTGGAGCAGCAATTATTCTTGCAAGCTCAGTGAGCGTGGCAGTGGCGCAAGAGCGTGCGCCTCAACATTCTGGTTTCGGTTCAGGAGTAGGGGAATCTCAAGGTTCTGGAACACGATCTCGCGTCATGAATGAAGATGACATGCTGCGATATCTTTCTGCTCCAGAGACCATTCATGGAGAAGTGCTTGGAGTCAACTATGCTGCAGGAGCTCTCTATTTAGAGATGGGCGGTAGTTCAAGAGATCATCGTGAAATGGGTCGTGGTGGAAAGAACATCCAGACACTCTATTTTGACGATAAAACCAACATTGAAAGTATTAAGATGGTTGGTAGTGGAGATCTCGTAGCTGTCTCTGCTATTCAAGAGACCGATTCAGCTCATCAGTTCAGCACCGGTCGGAAGCTTGTTCGTGAAGTTTATGTTGTAGAGGGAAGTCAACTCCTTGCTGGCGAAGACAACCCGAATTTTGGTGGAGGTCTTGGTCAGCGACCAGATCCTGTTCATGCAACAGGAATTGCCGCGACAGGTGGAAGCTACACTGGTGTTCCGGAAGGTGGAATTCAAATGGGTTCGATCAACACTGGGATTTCAACGCCGGTTGGAAAAATGACTGGTGCTGCACCCTGTTGGCAATGTGCCCCACAGCCAGACACGGTAAACGAGAAGACTGCGAAGAACATCGCAAGTGACTACGGATCTGACGGGAAAAATTACAACAAAGGCACGGTTCAGTAACAATCCTATAAGGATCAGCTAACCTACCTCTGCTTGTGTGTTTGAAAGAGCGTGGCGGCCATCAAGGTCGACACGCTCTTTTTTTTGATTAACCATTGCTAACCTAAGTCTCTCCTGATAATTCTTTGTTGCAGCCCATTGTAGCTTGAAGTAAATTTTTTTTGTTAAAATGCCATAAGTCGATACCTCTCATCCTTACAATATCATCTTCATGTTGAACAAGGGCTTGAGAAGAAAGCATTTTCCATAAGCTATTGGAATGTTGAAGTATCGTGCTCTAGGCACAATTAGAAATTAATTGGATTCGTTATCGTCTTCGACGTATAGCTTTTGAGAACTTGGAGGCCAATTTGTTGTGAAACTGAATGAAGCAGAAGATGAACTAGACCTACGAGGAGTGATCTGCCCCTATAACTTTGTTAAGACGAAATTGAAACTTGAAGACATGAATCCAGGATCTGTTTTAGCTGTTTTATTGGATGCCGGTGACCCTATTCGGAATGTTCCTCAGAGTGTTCAAAATGAAGGGCACATGGTGCTTCATCAGGAGGCGGTTGAGCAGGCCTTTCGAGTTTTTATTCAGAAAAAGTCTGGTTAACAAATAATCGTTGCTAATCAAGTCGTTTGATTTTTTTTGTACGAAGTCCTTCAATCAAGACAGTAATCTCACCTTTGACCCGTTGTGCCAAGCCAGTTTTTAGTAGATCTTCCGCTGACCCTCTCAGAAATTCTTCATTGAGTTTGGTTAATTCTCGTGCGACCACGACTTGTCGTGAGCCGAAGACCTGTTGAATGGACTCGAGTGTTATTCGGATTCGATAGGGTGTTTCAAAAAGAATAATGGTTCGAGGTTCTTCAGCAAGTTGGGTGAGAACTTGCGTTCTCGCTCCTGATTTTTTCGGCAAGAATCCTTGATATACAAATGCATCAGGTGGAAGACCCGAGGCAGTCAATGCGGCGAGAATAGCCGACGCACCTGGTATCGGGACGATAGCGATTTGGTGTGTGATTGTTGCCCGTGCGAGATAATAGCCTGGATCTGAAATTAACGGAGTTCCGGCATCAGAAACTATCGCAATATCAGAGCCTTCTGCTAGTCGTTGAAGGAGGATCGGGGTTTTCTCTTCTTTGTTGAAGTCGTGGTAGCTGGTAAGGGGTGTTTGAATGTCATAGTAGGTACAGAGTTTTTGAGTTCGTCGTGTGTCTTCTGCTGCAATAATTGAAACTTCCTTTAAGGTTCGAATGGCTCGGAATGTCATATCTTCCAAGTTTCCAATTGGTGTACTGACAATGAAAAGTGTTCCAGCCATGATTATTTATTCGCTGATTGCCATCGAGAGAGGCAGATAGTCTAGGATATAGTTAATCATTATGACCATGAACCGTGCCAATGTCTGATACGTATATGTACTGGAGGTCAATTTTGCTGTCGGAGGTTGTTTAATTCATTTTTATAGCCGTAGTATGGTTTTTTATTGTACATATCCAAGTCGGATAGTGATGGCTCATATCCTCTGATATTGAGGTTTTACTCATTGATATGTTGGATACCATAGACGAAGCGGAAAAGACACCTTTTGTCGATGATTTCCCGAGGACAACTGATTGAATAGCAGGGGGCCAGTATGGTTCGATTGGTCATGAAAGAGAGGACTGTAGATACAGGAGGAGGAATTTTTAGGGAATATATCGCTCTGCCCTCGTCCTTGTGTGCTAACCTCCTTTGTCAATGTTGATGAAGTTACCTAGTATAGATCGTAATGAGGCACTGCGTTGATAACATTTTTCTTTTGACCAGCTCATATTGTCTTGCGTAAGTGATGCAGAATCGTTGTGTTCACAGGTTTACTACAAAGTCGTCAAAATGCAGTGGGATCTCTCTCTACCTTCCTTGACCTCCATTAGGCCCAAGTCTATACTCAAAAGTTGGATTGACAAGGTTTCCTGTATTTTTCCTTTAAAACGAAGGCATTATGGCTGAGACTCTTATCGGAGTCACAATGGTCCTCTATTTTTTAGGGACGATTGTCTTTTTAATTTATCTCTTACGACGATCTGAATTTTTGTCGAAGTGGGCCTCAGCTTTTGCCTGGCTTGGGTTTTTGTCACACACCGCCGCGCTTTTGGCTAAATCCGTGAGTCTTGGGCAGATTCCGATCATGACATTTCAAGAGGCTATGTCCTTTTTTGCTTGGACCTTGGTCTTAGTTTTTTTAAGCGTTGCGTTGAAACGAGGATTGCATGTGCTCGGAGCGTTTATTTTGCCTCTGGCCTTTCTTTCCTTAATCTCGGCGAGCATTGCTCCGACTGGCACTCAAGGGTTCCAGCCGGTATTTGAAACAGTTTGGGTGCATGTGACCTTGAGTATGTTAGGGACTGTTGGGTTTGCCGTCGCGTTTGTCGCCGGAATTATGTACCTCATGCAGGATCGCATGCTCAAATCAAAACAGTTTAATACCCTGTACGTGAAGCTTCCGCCATTAGACTTCTTGGATTCGTTAAATCAACGTTCGATTTTGTTAGGGTTTCCTTTTCTGACCCTGGGCATTTTAACAGGCTCACTCTCAGCCCATGTCACACTTGGATCATATATGAGTTGGAATCCTGAACAAGTGTGGGCGTTAGTCACGTGGATTTTTTATTTTGCCGTCCTGCTTGGTCGGGTAACGGTTGGATGGCGGGCAAAGAAGGCAGCCTATCTTACAATCGTAGGATTTGCAGCGGTGATTCTGACGTTCGTTGGAGTGGTGTTAAAGAATCAGAGTCCTTTGGGTACCCTATGAATATTATTGTCGTGGGTCTGAGTCATAAAACCGCTCCTGTCGAACTTCGCGAGCGTCTGGCCATACCGGAAAGTCGTATGGGAGAAGCTTTAGCTCGATTGCTGGCGTACCCAAGTGTCAAAGAAGGTATGTTTCTGTCAACCTGCAATCGCGTGGAAGTCTATGCAGTGGTCAAAGATATGGAGGACGGATTTTCACAGGTTCAAGACTTTTTGGTTTCGACACATTTTTCGTTATCGGCGGATGAATTATTCCCTCACATGTATCGGTACACTGATGAATCCACGATTAAACATCTGTTTCGAGTAACCGCCAGCCTTGATTCAATGGTGATTGGGGAACCCCAAATCCTTGGGCAAGTGAAAGATGCGTTTGAACTGACACTCTCCCATCGAACGAGTGGTGTGATACTCAATAAGTTTGTCAAAAAGGCGATCTCCGTTGGCAAGGGCGTTCGAACACAGACGAAGATTGCAGAATATGCGGTTTCGGTGAGCTATGCCGGAGTTGAGCTCGCGAAGAAAATTTTTTCAAGTTTAAAGGATCAAACCGTATTATTGGTGGGTGCCGGGGAAATGGGGAAGTTAGCTGCCCGTCATCTCGTGAATGCTGGTGTGAAGCAGATACTGGTCACGACAAGAAATACACATCGTGCCTTGAATCTTGCCGAACAATTTAACGGGACCGTTATTCCATTCGAAGACTTTCGTTCAGCGTTGCCCAAGGCGGATATCGTGCTTTGCGCAACGGGGGCTCCGTACTATGTCATCAATGCCGAAGACATCCAATGGGCCATTCGTCAACGGATGAATCGTCCGATGTTCCTTATTGATATTTCCGTTCCACGAAATATCGATCCATCGGGAAAGGATATTGATAATGCGTTTGTGTTTGATATTGATGATCTCAAAACGCATGTCGGCCAGAATCAAGAGGAACGACGCAAAGAGGCTGATAAAGCTGAAGGG
>BQIX01000103.1 GCA_021604145.1 Nitrospirales bacterium | reverse complement strand
TAGAGCATGAGTGTAAAAAAAGGGAAAAAGAAGGAGCGAAAGGTCGTTCAAGCTGGGATTGTCCATATTCAAGCTTCTTTTAATAACACCATTGTCACGATAACCGATATGACCGGTGGGGCTGTGTCCTGGGCAAGCTCTGGGAGTCAAGGGTTTAAGGGGTCGCGAAAAAGTACCCCATTTGCTGCGACTCGTGCAGGCGAAGCGGCTGCTCGAAAGGCAATGGAGCATGGCATGCGTCAGGTGGATGTCTATGTCAATGGGCCTGGCTCAGGTCGTGAGTCTGCCGTACGTGCTCTTCAATCGGCAGGATTGCGTGTCACATTGATTCGGGATGTGACGCCTATTCCTCATAATGGATGCCGACCACCCAAACGCCGGCGGGTCTAATACAGATGACTTTAACATATACGACAATTGAGCAATACGGTTGCATCATCGAAGGGAGGTAGCGTGTGGCAAAATATTCAGGGCCAGTTTGCCGCCTATGTAGACGGGAAGGGGTGAAGTTATTCTTAAAAGGTACGCGGTGTATGACGGAGAAGTGTGCCATTGAGCGAAGAAGCTATGCTCCTGGTCAACATGGCCAATCCCGACGGGCGAGAGTAACCGAATATGGCGTTCAATTAAGGGAAAAGCAAAAGCTTCGGCGAGTCTATGGGATGCAAGAGCGGCAATTTCTTGGCACGTTTCGATCAGCGGAACGTCAAGAAGGAATTACGGGAGAACTATTACTTAGTCTGCTTGAGCGACGGCTTGATAATGTGGTGTATCGTCTCGGTTTTGCCACCTCAAGAAGTCAAGCACGACAATTAGTGAACCATGGACATATCACAGTCAATGGACGAAAAACCGATATTGCCTCTTTCACGGTAAAGATTGATGATGTGGTTGAAATTCGGGAAAAAAGCCGGAAGATTCCAACAATTCAAGGAGCATTAGAGACCGTAGAGGGTCGAGGCGTTCCCAACTGGTTAGACTTAGAAAGTGGAGCATTTAAAGGAAGTATTCGTGCGCTTCCTTCAAAGCAAGACATAGACGTTCTTGTAAATGAACAAGTTGTCGTTGAACTCTATTCACGGTAGTCCATACGGAAATCTTTTCTGACAGAGTTGGCGCTACTCACAACTTATTAAACGAGAACAACGGAAGGGGAAGGTATGATTAAAGGGATGAAGGATTTCCAGCTGCCAATGAGGCTAGAACTGGAAAAAGAGACCGCCTCTCCCACATATGGTCGATTTACTGCAGAGCCATTTGAACGTGGATTTGGTACGACAGTTGGGAATTCACTCCGTCGGGTGTTACTCTCGTCTCTCCCAGGTTCGGCTGTCACTTCTGTGAAAATTGAGGGCGTATTTCATGAGTTCTCAACGATTCCCGGTGTCACGGAAGATGTCACCGTCATTATTTTAAATGTGAAAGCCCTACGGGTAAATCTACTTTCGGATAGAGCCAAAGCCATTCGATTGAAGAAAACAGGCCCGGGTGAGGTGAAGGCATCTGACATCATTGAAGATCCAGATGTGATGATTCTTAATCCAGATTTGCATATTGCCACCCTGGATAAAGATGGTACGCTTGATATGGAATTAATTGTCAAACCTGGTCGAGGATATGTTCCGGCCGAACGCAATAAAGAAGAAGGGTTGCCGATCGGCGTTATTCCTGTTGATTCAATCTTTTCACCGATTAAGCGAGTCAACTTTCATGTGGAAAGTGCACGGGTTGGACGTGTGACGGATTATGATAAGCTGAATCTTGAAATATGGACAGACGGTAGTGTGACACCACAGGATAGTGTGGCCAATGCAGCGTTAATCTTGCGTGAGCATCTTGATATTTGTATTCCCAATGAAGAAGGTGTTGATGCAAAGCGAGAAGTGGCTTCCGATGAGAGCAGCGAAGAAGTCAATGTGAATTTGTTTAAGAGCGTCAATGAACTCGAGCTTTCGGTTAGAGCGGCCAATTGTTTGAAAAATGCCAATATTAAGACGATTGCTGATCTTGTACAGAAGACAGAAAATGAGATGCTCAAGACGAAAAACTTTGGGAAAAAATCTCTGAACGAAATCAAGGAAGTGTTGGCAGAAATGGGGTTGGAACTCGGCATTAAGGTGAATACTATGGCCGCTGCTGGGGCTGGAGCCGAATCCAACTAACATCGTCCGCTTGATTACTTACGTCATTAAGGTAAAAAGAGGAACTAGCCGTGCGACATCGAAAAAAAGGCAGGCAGTTAGGTCGGAATACCAAACATCGCAGGGCATTGTATCGAAATCTTGTCACCTCGTTGTTGGAACATGAACGAATTGAGACCACGGAAGCCAAGGCAAAAGAGTTGCGTGGCCTGACCGATAGAATGATCACACTTGGAAAGCTTGGTACGCTCCATGCTCGACGACGAGCATTAACTGTGTTGCAAACGAAAGAGACAGTTGAAAAACTCTTCAATGATGTTGCCCTTCGTTTTCGCAATCGACCAGGTGGGTATACTCGTATCATTAAAACTCGGCGTAGGCCTGGAGATGCGGCTGAGCTTGTCGCCATTGAGCTGGTTGAGAAACAGGGTGAAGCCGCAGCCACGCCCCCATCTTCTTCTACCGACGAAGGTAGTTGATTCTCGCTTTTCTACTACTTGCCATCATTATCGACTGAGGCCTTCACTTTTCGTGTGAAGGCCTTAGTCTGATCTTTTCTCGCATTCATAGAAAAAAGAACACGCCAGATACCAGCATTTGTTTACTTGCTATAGGGCGTATGCTATCATTTTTTAAGGGTTTTTTGACTTTATTGCCGCTTCAAACAACTTCCGATATTTGAGGTGTTGTCGTACTCTGTAGCCGTCTTATAGCCGATTCAATGTTTTTCCAATAGTTGGAATTGTGAATTCCGCTGAGTGGGTCGAGTTGGCTCGCCTGGAAATTCTACTATTCACTATACTCATTCAACTCGGAATTTCTTGAGTTCGCTGGACACGTAAATCCTTCTATGGGACATTATTGGGTCAGATGGATGCTGACCAGCATTGTGGTCGTGATGGGTATATTTATTGTCCATCGAGTCGTCACACATATGGAAGAGCGGGCCAGCCAAGCTTCCGTTCAACCTTCAGAATCCACACCAGCTGATGCGTGGATTAATGGATTTACCTACAGGCAGACTCAGTCTGGAAAGACCAAGTGGAAGGTTGCAGCGGAGCGAGCACAAGTATTTGAGTCTGAACATCGGGCGAATCTGGAAACTGTCCATGTCGAGCTTCTTGGCCAGCAAACTGATAAACAAGAAATGATCGTCGATGCGGAAAAGGGTACGATTGATACGGCCACCAATAACTTTGATTTAGATAATGAAAAGGAGATGATGGCTGTTCATCTCGCTAGCGGATATACTATTTACTCAACCCATCTCACGTGGATTGAAGCGTCTCGAAAGATTACGACTCAAACGCCTGTAGTCATTCGCGGGCATGGCCTCACGATAACGGGAATAGGACTTGTCGGGACCATTGATAGCGAAGAGTTTAATGTCTTGCAAGATGTTCAGGTGGAGGTGTCATCATAACAACGCTGCGGGTTTGCTGGTGCTGTCTTTTGGTCGTGCTTTGGATCGGCACTGTCACCCCAAGGCTACTGTTCGCACAAGAAAACGAAGACACACATATTCAGTCTGATACGATGACTGCGCAGAGTAAAAAACGGCGCGCAATATTCAGAGGAAATGTGGTGTTGACTCAAGGCGAATTAGTCGTGCATTCAGATTTGATGATTGTGTGGTGGAAACCATCCCCCGAAACATCTAAAGAGCCGCCAGCTGAGGAGCAAGAGGGCACCAACAGCAGAAATAAAATTGAGAAAATTGTCGCAAAAGGAAAAGTCGTCATTATCAAACCAACAGGAAGAGCCACGAGTCGTCAGGCTATCTACTTTAAAGATGAAGAAAAAATTGTGTTAACGGGGTCTCCCATTGCGTGGCAAGAAGGCACACGAGTCAGTGGCACAAAAATGACGATGTATCTGAAAGAAGATCGGAGTGAAGTCGAAGGGGGAACGCGGGTGATCATGAAAGATGAGGAAGGTGGTTAGGTGGATACAAGAGCGTCCAGTTGGAGATGACGGATGATGCCCAGAAAAAGCCTCGGCACCGAATATTGGCAGAGGGACTTCGGAAAAGTTTTAAAGGGCGGGAGGTGGTTCAAGGGGTCAGCCTTGATTTAGAAGCTGGAGAAATTGTTGGGTTGTTAGGCCCGAATGGTGCCGGCAAGACAACTATTTTTGATATGGTGGTGGGTCTCTGCCAGCCGGATCACGGGACTATATCGCTCAACCGTCAGGCTATCACCCAACTGCCGATGTATCAGCGTGCTAGACGTGGGATTGGCTATTTACCACAGGAAGCCTCAATTTTTCGTCGATTATCTGTTGAAGAGAATATTCTCGCAGTCTTAGAAACATTGAAATTTAGCAGACAGGAACGATATCAACGATTAGATGAATTACTCAACGAACTCTCGCTTATGCCATTAAGAAAAAGTAGTGCCTATGCACTTTCAGGTGGTGAGCGGCGGCGATTGGAGATTACTCGGGCGTTGGCTATGGAGCCTCGCTTCTTATTGCTGGATGAGCCCTTTGCGGGAATCGATCCGATTGCGGTTGGGGATATTCAGGATATTATAACGTCACTCAAGAACAAACATATTGGAATTTTAATCACCGATCACAATGTTCAAGAGACCCTATCGATCACAGATCGGGCATATATTATTAATGAAGGCACGATACTGGAGGCGGGAACACCTGAAACCATTGTCTCGAGCGAAAAGGCCAGAGCCGTGTATCTTGGCGAGCGGTTTCGGCTCTGATGAACTTGCTGTTCTTGGACAATTCAATGTTTGCCAGTTGCTGCCATGCTGTGTTACCGAATGGTCTGAATGCATGATGCCTATGAGTTCCTCTGGATAGGACGCGCATTGTTTGCTTCGATGACTCTCTGTATTGATGATTTGGTTGGGCTTTTTTGAGTAAAGGCGGATCTTTATGGATCTTCGATTAGATCTTCGACTCAGTCAGAAGCTGGTGATGACTCCCCAGCTTCAGCAGGCCATTAAGCTCTTACAGCTCTCTCGCTTGGAGTTACAGCAAACCCTCTCTCAACATTTAGTTGAAAATCCGTTACTTGAGGACTTGACGAATGAGGTGCAAGATGAAGAAATTGCCCAGAGCGAAGAGGGAGCGCTTGAAGCCAAGGAATCCGGCCAGGAAGGAGAGAATGTTGCCGAAAACACCGAGCCTGAGAAGGAGGTTGAGCCCCTGACGTCAGAGGAGTGGGATAGTGTTTTAGATGGCGATTGGCGAGCTGGGCCGATGGAACAGACGGCCGCTTCTGATGATGACTTCCCCTCATATGAGCAGACACTGGCCAAACCAACTTCTCTTGAGGAACATTTAGAATGGCAACTACGGTTGTCATCACTCGAAGGCAAGGATCGCATCATCGGCCGAACGATTGTCGGTAATCTTGAAGAGAATGGCTATCTCAGCGTGCCGATTGAGGAAATCGCTGAAGATAGTCATGCCACGATTGATGAGGTGGAAACCGTTCTTCGTCAGGTTCAAACATTCGACCCTCCAGGAGTTGCGGCTCGCGACTTACGAGAGTGTTTGCTGATTCAGTTGGGCTACCTGGCTTGTGACCCCATTGGTATCGGCAGTTATCTACACTCTCATAGTAAAACAGATTTGGTAGCCGCAGTGGTTTCGGAACACTTACCGGACTTACAAAAGAAACGTTATTCCAATATCTCAAAAGCCTTAGGTGTGCCTGTTGAAGACATTTATGAGGCCGTCCGAGTGATTGAATGTTTAGAACCGAAGCCGGGACGTCCCTTTTCGACCGATAGTAATTCCACCATTATTCCTGATGTGTATGTCATGAAACATGAAGGGGAATGGGTGGTCTTGTTGAATGAGGACGGACTTCCTCGACTACGGGTCAGTCCGTACTATCGGCGATTAATGACCAATCAATCAGAAGGCCAAGAGTCAACGAAGACCTACCTGGAAGAAAAACTTCGAGGTGCTCAATGGATTATTCGTAGTATTGACCAGCGAAATAAAACTATTGTGAAAGTTGTCACCAGTCTCGTAAAGTTCCAAGAAGCCTTTCTAGAAAAAGGGATTCAACATTTGCGTCCGCTTGTGCTCAAGCAGGTTGCTGAAGATGTGGGCATGCATGAATCGACGATCAGCCGCGTGACCACCAATAAGTACATGCATTGCCCACAAGGCATTCTCGAATTAAAGTACTTTTTTAATGCCGGCATTCAGCGGACAGATATGCATGGCGAAGAAATGTCTTCTGTCACGGTGCGGGAGATGATTCGAGAGATGGTCGCTCAAGAAGATGCCACACGTCCATTGAAAGATCAGGAGATCGTCTCACGTTTGCGAACAAAAGATATCATTATTGCCCGGCGCACCGTGGCAAAATATCGAGCCGAACTACATATTGCTTCAGCGAGCCAACGGAAACGGATCCCGTCATAAATCTCCCGTGAAAGATCACGGCAATCTGTGTGATTCACGATGAAGCGGGTGGGGCGGGAGCGAATCGTGTGTTTCTCCATGGTCCTGTCCTCCTGGGTTCCCTGCGGTAACGAATGACTATCGGCGTGCATTCACTGGACTCATGGTGAACGAGAGTATGTCGAACGACAAGAACACGGAGAGTTACCCTGAAGCCTTAGCGGCCCTTCGACTCGTGATTGTCACGGGTTCGTCTGGTTCAGGGAAAACCCAAGCGTTGAAATGTCTTGAGGACATTGGGTTTTTTTGCGTGGACAATCTTCCGCCTGCCTTGTTCCAAAAGTTCATCGAGTTATGTGCGGAACGAGGCGGGGAAGTGAAAAATATCGGGTTAGGAATAGACATCCGGGAACGAGGATTTTTTTCAGATTTTTCAAGTAACCTGGAGCGTCTGAAAACGCATGGTTATCAAATTGAGTTGTTGTTTCTCGAAGCTCAAGATGAGATTCTTGTCCGTCGTTTTTCCGAGTCTCGAAGGCCGCACCCGCTACTTCCTCAGCAGCCGGTTATTGAAGGGATTCTTCTTGAACGGGAACGCCTTGAAACGTTACGACAACAGGCTGACCGAATCGTGGATACCTCAGAATTCTCCATACATGATTTAAAGCAATGGATTGGGCGTCAATATCAAGAGCGAAGCCAATCAGAAAAAATGAAGGTGACACTGCAAACCTTCGGCTACAAGCATGGCGTTCCCTACAATGTGGACATGGTCTTTGATGTTCGATTCTTACGGAATCCGTACTTTGTTCCAAGCCTTCAAGCCCGTACAGGAGAGGAACAAGAAGTGCAGAAGTATGTGTTAGAGACCATAGAAGCGCAGTCATTTTTACAGCATCTGCAGGGGTTATTTTCCTTTTTGCTCCCGCTTTTTGAACGTGAACAACGGAGTTATTTAACGATTGCCATTGGGTGTACGGGAGGCCGACATCGGTCGGTCGTGATGGCGATCCAATTATCTGAGATGCTGGAGAAATTGGGGTATAAGGCGTTATTGCGCCACCGAGAGATTGTGAGTTCCTCGACCGAAACAGAAAAAGTTTGATGTCTCCCAAGTCTGACATCTCGTTACATTCCTCCTCCGCATTCCTGGAAAAAGCGTGAAGATTTCATCATCTTCTTTTCGTTTATGAGAGTACCTTTCCTGTTCTTTGCTCCTGCGCATTGCCTGCTTCTCAGTCTGGCTTGACTCTCAAACTCATTTCTGACTATTTCTGACTCTCAGCACACAATCAAATTTTGAGGTAAGGCCGATTGAGTACCTTACTGATTCTGTGTGCGAGTCCTCTCAAGGTACGAGTAACGGTCAGGACGACCATCTTTTCTTGGCGGTGTTGAGTGTAGAAATTTTCAGCATTCGTCGAACGTGCTGGGTGTGAAAACCCCAGTGTGTTCTCTCTGAGAGCATAGGAAATGATAGCGCAAAAAGTCTTTTGAACTTGGGGTACAGGATGCAAAGAGTTTTGACAAAGAAGCACGGCAACACCCGTCAGTCTTTTTGGACAAGGTTCTACAAGAGATTTCAACCGTCTTCACACTATGTAGGGTTGGATATTGGATCTCGTCTGATCAAAATCGTACAACTGAAACATCACTCAGGAGAATGGCATCTATCTGATGCTCGAGTAAAGGATGTCTCGATTGAAACGGGTATCTCCATAGACAACAAGAACGGCTATGGTGTAGTGGATGTGCTGAGACGTCTGGTTCTGGAGATGGGCATTGAAGGGGAACATGTTGCGATTTCTCTCTCAGGGCCTTCGGTCATCATGAAGCCGATAGAGGTGCCTTGGATGTCTGAAGAAGAACTTGAGGGCCATCTTGAGTGGGAGGTGGAACGATATTTACCCTATGAACGTAAAGAGGTGTATTGGGACTATTATGTTCCTCAGAGGCCTCAGCTGCATCACGCGTCGTCAATGCAAGTGTATCTTGTGGCAGCCAAAAAGGACAGGGTCGATCAGCGAGTCGCCTTGGTGACACAGGCAGGTTTGTGTCCTGTCGTCGTTGATCTTGATTGTGTGGCGTTAGCGAATATGTACACGCTGCATGGGCAAACAGGCGACCGAACTCCAGGGCTCATCGTGAATGTGGGGCCCAGTGGTTTGAACATGATTATGGTGGGAAAGACTGAATGCTTTTTCATACGAGATGCGGCTCTTGGAGGAGAATGGTCTCATGAATTTGTACAAGCAGACGTTCAAACTGTGAGAGCCGATGAGATTTGGGGCAATGAACAGGGCGGAGAAGAATCGGCTATCGATGAAGGTGTGGAAGAGGTCTGTCGAGATATTCTTTATGAAATTCGACGAGCGAGAGACGACTGTCATTCGTCAGAGAACAGTCAGGCGGTTCAACAGATATGGTTATGTGGAGGATATGCCCACCTTCCCGGACTCGTCGCGCGCCTGTCTTCGCAATTACATGTGCCTGTCAAGATAATAAATCCTTTTCATCACCTCAACAAGACTGCCATGGTAGATCGAGAGAAAGTTTTAGCCTCTCTCCCTTCTGTCGCTGCGGTGGCGGTCGGATTAGCCTTACGATGCAGCAAGGATCAATGATTACGATCAATCTATTGCCACGTCGTCCCTTGCCAATGCGTCGAGAGGCTGGAGGCTTACACCGGTCATTGGTGTTAGGCATTGTGTCCGTACTGTTGAGCGGAACGGTTTGTTGGGGCTGGGGAAGTTCCTTGCTGGAACAGCGGGACTTGGTTCGGCAAGAGAAACGCTCCAAGGAACAAATGCTCTCAAGTATGATCGCAAATACGCAAAATGACAAGAAGCGATTGGAGGCGAAGGGGCGTCAAAGTCGATTGATGCCGCATGCTCAATTTTTGGCCAAGGATAGTCGTCGCCGCAATCTTCCGATTCTCATTTTAGACGAAATTAGCCAAAGTCTTGAACCGTTAGATCTATGGCTTCTGGCACTATCGATTGAAGGCGACGATGTTTTCATCGAAGGGAAGGCCTTGTCTCATAAGGCGGTAGGGCAATTTATCCAAAGCCTTGAGGAGTCAAGAATGTTTGGACGTCTGATCCGAATGGAAACCCAACCCCATATACTTCATGAAGATCATGTTATGCAGAAATTTTCTCTTCAATTTACCACGCAGGGGTTAGCGTTATGATGACGAATTGGTTCAACACCGTACCGCCTGCTCACCGTCTTATGTTGTGCGTTGTGGTCATTGGATTCATCTGGGCCGGGTTTTATGCCATGGTGTGGGAGCCGACCACAAGTGAAATTGAGGCATTACATGCCAATGTCATGTATTTGGAGAAGGAACTTGAACGTTGGAAGGATCATCATGTCTCAGAATCGGGAGAAAACAGATCAAATGGTGTCAGTTCGCAAATGATGCCGGAGATGGATGTGTCCTCGAATGAACAAACCGTCCGTCCCAGAAAAGACGTGATGGAAGTGGCCGAGAGTTTTGGATTGCCACTGACATTTTGGATGTCTGATAGCAGAGAGAATGATTCAGGAAGTTTTGAGGGGAACCCCTTTGCGATGCAAGGAAGGGTTGAAGGAGGCTATCATCGAATTGCTGAGAGCCTTGCGACGATTCTTCAGTTACCCTGGGTCGTAGAACTCGAT
>BQIX01000102.1 GCA_021604145.1 Nitrospirales bacterium | reverse complement strand
CATCCCATCAGTGACATAACATCCAGCAATCGTCCCCATTTTAGGAACCGTAAACAACTGCCGAACTTCCGCACGTCCCAACACGCGTTCTTTCAATGTCGGAGCCAGTAAGCCTTCGGCCGCCGACTTCAGTTCAGACATGACTTTATAAATCACCGTATGCAATCGAATCTCGACACCTTCGCGCTCAGCTAAAGCGGCCGCCTTCGGTTCAGGACGGACATGAAAGCCAATAACTAAGGCCTGGGAAGCCGCGGCTAACAACACGTCAGACTCACTTATCCCCCCGACACCACTATGAATCACGCGAAAACGCACAAGATCGGATGAAAACTTCTCCACCGCATCACGAATAGCTCCGGCGGAACCCTGCACGTCAGACTTAATGAGTATCGCAAGTTCTTTCACTTCGCCTTCCTGAATTTCAGCATAAAACTCATCAAGGGTACGACGTGGTCCCGTGGCGGCTAAATCAGCCGTTCGTTGCTTATCTTGACGACCCTCTGCAATACCCCGAGCCATTCGCTCGTCTTTGACAACAACTAATTGATCCCCAGCAGCTGGTACACTTAAAAGGCCAATCACTTCAACCGGAATGGAGGGACCCGCTTCTTTCAGTTTTGCGCCTGTATCCGAATTTAACGCTCGAACACGACCACTGACCGCACCCATCACGAAGATGGAGGAAGTCTTGAGAATTCCATGCTGAACCAGCACAGTCGCGACTGGTCCTCGTCCTCGATCCAAGCGAGCCTCTAAGACCACGCCTCTTGCTGAACAGGCAATATCCGCTTTGAGTTCAAGAATTTCAGCCTGTAGAAGAATCATTTCCAACAGTTGATCTAGACCAAGCTTCTCCTTTGCGGATACTTCGACAAAAATGGTTTGCCCTCCCCACGCTTCAGAAATCAAACCATGCTCACTGAGCCCCTGTTTCACCCTATCGGGGTTGGCTTCGGGTTTATCAATTTTATTGACCGCAACAACGATCGGAACATTTGCAGCCTGTGCATGATTTATGGCCTCAACAGTTTGCGGCATCACGCCATCGTCAGCCGACACCACCAAGACGACAATGTCCGTCACTTGAGCTCCACGAGCCCTCATCGCCGTAAAAGCCTCGTGACCTGGAGTGTCCAGAAATGTCACACGCTTATCCCCAACCTTCACAGAATAGGCCCCGATGTGCTGTGTAATCCCCCCAGCTTCACGATCTGTCACATGCGTTTGGCGTATGGCATCAAGCAATGACGTTTTCCCATGGTCTACATGCCCCATGATCGTGACAACTGGAGCACGTGGCACAAGCTGCTTCTCTGTGGTCTCTTCGAGAACTTCCTCAAGAAGATCTTCCCCCTGTTTCTCTGCAGCTATTTCTATATTAACGTTTGCCCCCTCCGCGATTAAGGCTGCCGCATCCAAATCCATAGGCTGATTCATCGCCAAAACGATTCCCATATCCATAAGTTTTCTAATCACTTCAGCCGGACGTTGCCCCAATAACTCGGAGAATTCCTTAACCGAGATTCCGGCATGAACTTTTATTCCCTTCTTTCTTGGCTTCGTGACTTCAGTGACTGAAGTGGATTGACTCGGCCGCGATCGCTCTTCACGCCGCAACGCGGGCAGGGGACGAAGATCTTGCCACCGAGCAGCATCTTCATACTTGGCAGCAAAAAGATCATCATCGCGCTTTTTCCCGGACTTTTTAGACTTTTTGATTTTCTCTTCAATCGGATCGGCAGCGGGTGATTTTTGAGCCTCCTTGGGATCAGCCTTCACACTCACAGTGGTTGCTTCTTCTCTCGTTGAAGGGTCTGACGTGTCGGAGCTCTCCTTCGTCGCTTCAGTCACTGGTTCAGATTCAACGGCAAGAGGGGTCGGGCTCACTGTGTCGGGTTCAGCCTGAGATACCACAATCGTCTCTGGGTCAAGCGCTACTGGACCGTCCTCGAGTGGAGAGACTTCAGAAACTGTCTCACCACCGTCAAGCATACTTTCATCAGCCTCTCCAACCGGTAAATCAGCAGATGAGTCCTCATCTTCGACTTTTTTCCGTTTAATGAGAATATGCTTTTTTTCGGGTTTTTTCGGCTCGTCAACTGCAGACGATGTCCCTCCCTGCCCTTTACTCTTTTTATTGGAACCGCCGGAACCCTTTCCCAGCCCTTTTCTTCCTGACTTTTTAGACTCATCCAGGCCATCCAACGGCTTGTTTCCTTGAAGCACTTCAATCGCTCGCCGAACACTTTCGTCATCCAGCGTGTTGCTATGAGACGTCACCTCGATCCCCAGTTGAACCAACTCAGGGATAAGGACTCGACTTTCCATCCCGAGCTTTTTGGCTAACTCATACACCCTCATCCAGCAATCACCCTCATATCGTTAGACGGTTTCAGTTGTTGGCGCCTGCTCATTACTCGAACCCTCTGAATCACCAGCGTGGGCCGTTTCCTGTTCGACGGCTTTCTCTCCCGAAGGTTCTTCTTGGCCTAATTGTGCAGCGGTTTCTTCCGCGAGTGCGGCTTTAATATCTCGATCGCGTTCAAGTTTTTCTTTTTCGTATTCGGTCGCACTAATGATGTCGATCTTCCATCCAGTCAGTTTGGCAGCCAACCGAACATTTTGGCCATTTTTCCCGATTGCGAGTGAAAGCTGAGAGTCAGCCACCACCACCAAGGCAGCCTTCTTTTCCTCATCAATACCAACTTTTTCAATGGACGCGGGGTTCAGGGCCTCACCGATAAAGACCCGAGGATCGTTCGTCCAGGGAATAATATCAATTTTCTCGCCACGAAGTTCCCGGACGATCGCTTGCACACGCGACCCTTTAATCCCCACACAGGCCCCGACTGGATCGACCGCTTTATCGCGCGAGGCAACAGAAATCTTGGTTCGATCTCCCGGCTCCCGCACGACACCTTTAATTTCAACTATTTTCTCAGAAACCTCTGGTACTTCTAGCGCAAAAAGCTTGACGACAAACTGAGGATGGGCTCTGGACAAGATGACTTGAACATCTTTCGGGGTCCGGCGTACTTCAAGCAGATAAGCCCGAATTCGATCACCACGACGATGTGTTTCTCGAGGAATTTGCTCTTGAAGAGGAAGAAGGGCTTCAGTCTTACCAATCTCAACAAGATAGTTTCGACGTTCCTGGCCGAGTATGACTCCATGAACAAGATCACCTTGCCGCTTAGAGTAATCACGCTCAACCGCTTCCCATTCGGCCTCTCTGACCTTTTGACAAATGACTTGCTTCGCCGCTTGCGCGGCAATCCGGCCGAACTCTTCCATATCGATTAATGAGCCAATTTCATCGCCCATCTCCGCATCACTATCAATTTGACGAGCCTCTTCAAGCGAAATTTCTGTACGTGAATCAGTCACCGTCTCGGCAATGGTTTTTTTGGAAACAATGGAGATTTCCCCAGTTTCGTGATCAACATCCACTTGAATGTTCTCACCATGGCCATAGCGCTTTTTAGCGGCCGTCACGAGGGCTGATTCAACAGCAGCAAGAACGCGATCTTTATCTATGCCTTTCTCACGGCCAATTTGCTCGATCACGGCCATTAATTCACGCTTCATGTATCAGCTCCCGATCAAAGTGAATAATGGAAAGATTTTCAAACCATCCTGTTATTGTGGTCATCTAAAATTCTATTTCTAGGCGACCCTTGTCAAACATTCCCCAGGCAAGGGTGACGAGGGGTTTCTGAACGCCCTTCGACGATGTGGGCTTTACACTGATGCCTGTGTCGGTCACTTCATGTAAATGACCAATAATAAATGAATTTTTCTTCTCAGCGTCCAGCAATTTCACGCGTATTAACTTGTTCAACGCACGTTGGTAGTCTTGGCGATGTTTCAGGGGTCGATCTAGTCCTGGAGAAGATACCTCAAGTCGATAGGCATAGGGAAGAGGATCAAGTACGTCAAGAGCTCGGCTCAAGGAATGATGGAGCGCCTCACAATCTTGTATCCCAACACCACCAGGCTTATCAATCGTTACACGAATGCAGGAGCCAGCTCCTTTTCCCAAGCAACTAATTTCAACAAGTTCCACCTGATGCGCTTGAACCAACGGACTTGCAATCTGCTCGATCCGTTGCTCGACGCTGTGACCTGGAACCGTCATGCTCAAATACGAATAGATTCACGTTCTATCCGCATACTCTAACTTTTCAATAGTTTAAGACCAAAAAAAAGTGGGCCTTCGCCCACTCCACCTTCTGGAACCCTAGCATTTCTTCAATCTAAACGCAAGAGCCTATGCCAAGAGAAGGTTTGCCATGAGGAATCACGTCATAATTCTACACAACCGCTAGAACCTCCTTCATCTGAAAGGCAGAAACCACACCCAACATCAAGGTAGAGGCACTGCATAGGCTTAAGAAGACCCCTATGATAAACTGATTTCAAAGACATTCTTTCTCAACATAAACACTGTTAGACCCGGACTCAACTGGGCCTTTCACTCGTGAGGAAATCATTCGTTAGGAACTGTATGGGCAAAATCTTGTCAATCGCATCAGGGAAAGGTGGCGTCGGGAAAAGTGTGATTAGCAGCAATCTTGCGCTGCTCCTGACAAAACGGGGGAAGCGGGTTATTTTAACGGACTTTGATACGGGTGGAGCCAATCAGCATGTCCTGTTTGGCCTGTTTCATCCAACCGCCACAATGACTGACTTCTTGAGTCACCGCCTCAAAACCCTCGAAGAGGTCGCACAACCCGTCAATGGCTATCACAACCTGCGGTTGATCCCGGGAACAGGGGATACTCTACGCACCGCAAACCTTCAGCATGCCAGAAAAAAACGACTCATACGCCACCTGAAGGCACTTGATGCCGATGTCATCGTCGTCGATGTCGGGGCAGGGACTCATTATCATACGCTTGACTTTTTTCTTTTAGCTGACCACCACTTGGCTGTTGCCACACCAGATCCAACCTCTGTCCTTGACCTCTATCGCTTCATTAAACTCGCGGCCATCCGAAAAGTCCTAACCTCATTTGCCGCTCGCGATCCCGTTGCCAACGCGCTCCTTGACCGAGAATTTCAAAGCATGTCTGAAGTCTTGGAAGCTGTGGGGGAAACGAAGGAAGATGGACTCCCGACGGCAGAACGGGCGCTGAAAGACTTTCAACCTTCCTTAATTCTCAATCGGATGACGAATGGATCTCGGATTAACACGCTGCAGCTTCAAAGCCTTCTCAAGCAATATGTCGGAACTGACCTCACTTTATTAGGCAATATTCCTGAACATGAATCCATTTCCCGTTCGGTACAGAAATATTTACCAGTCGTTGACCTTGACCCGACATCCCCCGCATCAATTGCCTTGGAACACATCACGGACAATATAGCCACACGGCTCTAAGGTACGATAACGGCCGTTAGGGCTCCTCCTATCTCACATCCAAACAGTGCAAGCAGAGAAGTCCGAGTTTTCAGAAATGGAAAAGTCGACCAAATGATCACGTGGGGGATACAGCGGAAAGGAAAGAGACGTGGATGTTCGGCCTATGACGGAAGGCCTTTTGACAATGTGTTGAGCGCCTCAGAAAGACCGCCTAGTTCAGCGCCTTTCTTCTCTAGTTCTTCACGAATCACCTTGAGTTGTTGAGCGAGACCATCTCGTTCTTGACCAACACGATCAGATTCTGCAAGCGAATCCTGATACTTTTTGATTTCAGCTTCAAACCCCACAGAAGCCGCTTGCGCGTCTTTCACTTCACGCCTCGCTTCTTCCAGGTCTTGGGTCAATCGCACAACCTGTTCTTGTGCCGCCTGAAAATTCACTTGCATCTCTTCGTGAGCTTCTTCGTTTTTCAGAAACTGTCGATGCAGTGAATCAATCGCCACACTCCATTCCCGTACAGCGCCAGCCGGTAACTTGGGAAGGGAAGGCAAGGGACCAGCTTGCCCCAGCTTTGTCACACAGGTTTCCAGCCAATCAACAAAGGCAGTCACGTCCCGAAAATTAAAATCATTCGAAGTCGAATGTACATCTTGGCTTTTTTCCTGAACAGGTGGAACGAAATGATCGGGCTCATCAACCGGCTCGTTGTCAGCCGCTGTTCCTTCATAGTGCTGCAGTAATACCGCCACACAATGTCGACAAAACGGCTTCTCATTGGAAGGACACGAGCATTTCGTCGCCAAGACACCAGAACGTAATTTGATGGTCTGTGAATAGACACCAAACGTTCCGCTGACTTCTGCAGAAACTGATCCAGCGCCGGCCTCGAGAATTTGCACCCGACTCTCAGTAAAGTATTGCTTGCCAAGCCGGTAAACTTGTCCGCCAACCACGGAATGAATCATATCGGGCTGGAGTTGTGTGAGCGTTTGTGCAGAACATGCAATACGGTTACGCATAGGCTCCTCGCTGGATTAAGATGGGACGTGATCCCTCCAGACAACAAGATTCGCAGACATCACGTGCATTCCTCTTTTTCATTGCTTCTATACCCTCACCTTTCAAAGAGTCATTTATTGTATCGGTTAATAGAGTGGAAAATTAACGCAATCACACGAACACGAAAATGTCTATTCTGCCTGGAGTAACAGCATGAAAATAATTCCGGACCACATAACCACGTAACGTGCCAAAACCCGCCTCATTCTCCATTAATCATTGTCTTGAAGAAGAACCAACCTGATGGCTGATCAACATGTTATGTGTGAACAAGGCCGTGAATCTATTATGCCTGATCACACCCTCTTAGCCAACATGCTTCATGTCCTTCCTGCATACATTTTAGAACATATTCCAGCTTTTAAAACCCGCCGAGGAACACGACATGTCCACTAGCTTCAAACCTTAGACAACATGGGATTCCCAATGGACTCAGAAAGTCAACGCAAACCTGTCACATTGGGGAATTTAAAAAATAGCTAGATACGGTAGGAGAAGGGGACGGATGTCAACGAGAAAGACCGTCACTCTTTGTCATGAAAATGGCCTAATGCGGCATGATGCAACTCATGACCACAGACAGCAAAGTTCCATTTAGGGCAATACAAGGTGTTCGTGGTGAAATCAAAAAACCCTCTCAGCGTTTTCAGAGAGGGCATGTTTCCTCCATGAGATGGCATGAATTGGACGCCGCTCTGCCCGGTTCGATTCGCCCACTCCTCATGTAAGGTTTGTTGATCAAGAAATACCACGTTGAGTTGTTGAAGTTTATACTCTTCTCGATAGCGACTGTCCGTCGTACACCCGACCACTCCACTGCAAATCAGCACCAAGAACAGAATCCAATGTAATCGGATGACACAGGGAAGGACAGAAGGAATTCGGACAATCGTTTGATCCTGAGTTGTGAAAACCATCGGCATGATTCGCGTTCACGGAGCAAGTTTTATAAGGCACACTGTTTGATGTTCTTGTCGGTTTCAACTCGCTGCTCCTTAAACATGAACCTACATCTTCTTGAATAGAAATACGCATAACGACAATTTCATTGAGGATTCTACGATGACCCAGCATTGGGATATTTCAGTGTGGCACGCCTATTTATTTACTGATTCCTACGGATGGTCAGAAAGTTTCTGGTCGATTCAAAATCTTTGCAAAAACCTCTGCCATAATAACTGAAGTGAAAATACGTATTGAAATGCAGAGGAAGAAACGAACCAGACAGTGGACTGAGAATGATGGTGTTAGCGAATCGAAAGGGTTGAAAGTAGGTATGCTAGGACACGATACATGCAAAACCTCGCGACTCTCACATACATTCGACTCGTCACTCAATAAACCAACTGAACTCTGGATGTCAGGTGTCCAAGTCCAGCTAAGGCAGTTCAACGAACCCCGCGCGAATACATCCTTCATGCAGGCGGAAAATTATACCCGCTTGGATTGACTGACAATGATTGATGTTTTCTGTCACGTATTCGATAGCAACTTTGGTATGAGTTCGCGCGTTATCGTTCCGGCATAACTGAAACGGTACGAGCTTTTCACGCAGTGGAAGTATGACAAAAATCCGGGAAGGCGGTCTTATTTTAAATACGGTCGTAAACCTTGGTAATTCTGGCCTAACGTGTGCCCATCCTTTTCCCACGCCTGCATAAAAGTTGAAAACCGGCGCTTGTCATAACTTCCCAACATCGAGGCTCGAATAACGAGTTCGCCGGTATCGGCCCAGAAAAAACGGGAAACCGAGGCATGTCGATTCAAGTCATTAATCAGCGATAATCGCGAAAGATCATCCTCTCCAGAATCACTTATCTCGGAACTGGACTGCGATTCAATGCCGGCAAAGGCCGACTGAACCATAATTCCATCCTTGAGCGGCACTAACAGAAATCCAATCTTCGATGGATGCGTGACTTTTACCCCTTGCTGCATGGAGTCGCATTCATAACCCAAAAATTCCAGATGCTTGATAATGTGATCCTTCGACTGCTCATCATTGCCAAACGCGAGTCCACTGCACAACACCAACGCGAAACATGCGATTGTCGACAAAGGAAAGAGAAATCCACGTAACCGCCTCATACAATCAACTCTCCTCAAGACTCTATCCTACGCGACAACCCTCATCGCCGATGAGGGTTGTCGCGTTGACCTCTTCTTTGTTCAACCAATGAGATGCATATTAATTGCTATTGAGGTTAATGGTGCCTCCGGTGTTCACTAAAACTGCAGCATCGTCACTAATATCCAACTGATTGCCTGAAGGATCAAATCCTTCTAGAGGATTGAACCCCGGTTGAACATTCACAGAACCCGAGACCCGCAACTCCGGAAACGCGGCGAATGGGGTTGAGCATGAACCAGTCGCACACGCATTATTCGTCACACTTAAGATGTTGGGGTTAGCCGCCGTGCCTCCACTAAACTGTCCCAATGGACCGGTTAAGCTAAAGGCTCCCCCGGCATTGGTTTCAACCAATGCTCCGCCGGCAATCTCTAAGACACTCCCATTTTGCAAATTAAAAATGGCTCCGGTCACACTGACGGCACTATTCGCACCTGACACACTGATCAAGGAACCATTGACAGTAAGGCGACTGGCATCCAATGACACGAGGGCATCATTGGGTATATTCGCCACTAAGGTCGAACCACTATTTACGTCGAGAAAATTGGATCCGGTCGACATTGTGCTTTGCACAAGCGCGACCAATGGACTGGTGGCATCAAGAAGCTGCGCATCCACATATCGACTTCCGTTCGACAGTGAAAGCACGCCACCATTATTAACCGTCACATTACTAGAGACTCCTTTCTGCACAACGGAAAGCATTTCAGAACCCATGGCCAGGGTACTTTGATCAACCCTTACCAACGTCTCATCGGTCACAATCGAGCTTCCGGCTAATGTGACAAGCGTCTCAAAACTGCCTGTGCTCCCATTTTGCAGATCAAGTAATCCACCATTGTTCACCGTGAGAATCAAGTCTGTTCCAGAAACTAAATTATCGAGGTGGACCAAGTCATCAGCCGTCACCTGACTTTGATTATCGACGACCACAGCCGTGTCATTCAAAATTCCGGCACTCGCGGTCGTTCCGCTTCCTCGGATGATGGAAGCCACCGACACGGTTCCAGCATTATTCACATCCAACAATCCCCCAGAATTCACAATAAAGGATTCGGAGAGTCTTGCCAGGACGCCTTTCGAGGGCAAACCCATCTCGAGCACGCTGTTATCGACCGTCACAAATGTCTCATCGCTCGTCACGTTTCGAATCACGAACCCAAACCCATTGGAAATGGTCGCTTGACTACTATTCGTCAACGCTAAAAACCCACCATTGTTCACCGTCAAGTTCATATCAGAACTCCGCTGGGAAAATTTATCGATAGTCAACGTCCCTTGATCAACGGTGATGAAGGTATCCCCTGAAGTAATCGAATTTTGACCGCTGTTTGTCAGGAGATCACCATTGACGTTCAATGCTCCACCACTTTGAATAGCAAGCAACCCATTGGCCGTATTGAGTTCACTGCCACTGCTCGCTGACACGATGGTTCCATTGACCGTCAAATTACTTCCCTCAAGCACTTGAACCAATGCCGTGCTCGCAGTGACATCCAATGTGCTGTTCCCGAGAGTCAGGAGATTTTCTGAAGCATTGAACTCACTATTATTTAATTCAAGGATAGCTCCTTCCATCGCCACATTGGCATTCGAGAATTGCGCAACATCGACTGACGCATTCACTGTCGAATCTTGGAGGGCAAGACCTCCCAATATCGTCGATTGCTCTGTGGGCGTATTTTGAGTGCGGATGCCAGCCAACAGAGAGCCGGTGTTATTGGGATCTTCAAATGCAGAAAGCAAATCTGAAGAAACCGATGGAGAAATGTTCCCGACCGAAGACATGGGAATATTCGAGATATCGCCTGAA
>BQIX01000101.1 GCA_021604145.1 Nitrospirales bacterium | reverse complement strand
ATTGAACGGACCACGTTCATTATTGATGAGAAGGGAAAGATTGCCGCCGTGTTTCCAAAGGTGAAAGTCGATCAACATTATGAGCAGGTTCTTCAGGCGTTACAAGAGATGTCTTAGGCATGCGATGGTAAAATATCAAGTGTGAATGCGGAAGGTGTACTGAAATGCAATGAACCGTATTTCCCCTGGTTATTGGGTGAATTCACTATGATGGGTGATCGGTCTTTCTGCTGACCTGAGGAGTAGATGGCATGAGAAGAGGAGAGTCCCTTCTGGTCACCTGATGTTTAATTCAGGGAATGACTCTTGCGGTGGTAGGCGGCAGGAAGGGTTTTGTATGCAGTCCAACGATCACGTCCCTGTGATTTCGAGGCATAAAGGGCTTGATCGGCTGCTCCGATCATCTCATGCGATGACTCAAACATGTGCCCATTTTCAAGTGTTGCAATGCCGAGCGATACCGTCACCGTGATGGATTGGTTAGGCCCTACATCGTAAGTGTGGAGTCGAAATGCCGTATTGACCCGATGACAGACCATTTCAGCCATTTCGCCATTGACTCCCGGCATGACAATGAAGAACTCTTCCCCACCATACCGTCCGACAATGTCGGTGTTCCGTGTTTGAGCCTTGAGGATTTTGGCAACGGCTCGGAGGATGTTATCTCCGTGTTGATGGCCATACGTATCATTAACTTTTTTGAAATGGTCCAAGTCGACAAATAAAAAGCTCAATGGCGTCGCATTCATCGAGGCCGATTCAAACGTCGTCTCAATGACTTCGTCTAAATAGGATCGATTGTAGACACCCGTTAGTGCGTCCAAGCGGCTGGACTCTTCTAGGTTTTGATAGCGAGATTCCAAAATGACGGTATTGTGTTTTAATGTTTCGACTTGTCTGAAGGCTTGCATGTTGCGAATCAATAATGCCTCTTTGGCAGTTTCTAAAAGCGTCTCAGCTGAAAGGTCGTTTTGAATTTTGCAATCAAACATGTCTTCAGAATGGGAAACGAGCCCCTTCAGTTTTGTGAGTATTTCGGTGAAGGCTTCCGGCGTAAATCCCAGCCAGTCTTTGCCTTTCTCTGAAACTTCGACAACTTGCTGTCCCTTGGCATGAGTCAGATATAACTCGGCAATCATCCCAGAAAGTGCTACGCAACGAATAAAGTGTGAGCGATCGTCTGTGACGGGAACACGTTCAGGTTCATCGCTGGCACTCACAGCTAGTTGCAGCCGTTCGGGTAAATTCCAATTCGCGAGCAGCCAGCCGCCAATGGCCGCATGCGTAGTCCCGATGTGTTCTTGTTCGTGCATGATGACTTGCTGGTGACACGTTTGATTAAACTTGGGGTCTCGATACAATTTAGGGAGGACTCGATCCAATGCCAACATCCCAATGTCCTGCATCAGGGTTGCCGTAAATAATTCTTCGAGTGAAACAAGAGAGCTGGCCTCTCCAATGGCTCGAGAAATAGAAGCGCCGATAAGTGCACGCTGCCAGTATAGTGGGTAGTTCAAGCCATTCATCTTTTCTCCACGAAAAGATTTGACTAATGAGAAGGAGAGCGCTAAGGCAAGAATGCCATTGAGTCCGATGATGAGAGTGGCTTGCGCCAATGTTTCAACGTTTCGTCGATTAGCGTACAAGGGAGAATTGGCAACCCGTAAAATCTTGATGGATAAGGCCGGATCCATTTGCAGGATTTTGGCCACATCTTGAATGGCCGCTTCAGGGTCATGGGCAAGCTGAATAAGTTCTGAGGCCACTTTAGGGGGGCTTGGTAACGTCGAACAGGCTTTTAGTTTTGCTTCAAGATCTCGATTCATCGTGTTCAGATCCACGTATGTTTTAAAGAGTTTCCTTCAGAATTCAGTATCTCAATAATTCATCAATATCACGCGCAAACGGTTCATGCTAAAATCGTATTAGTCCATGTCCTACTAGCCAACAACATCTGGGGTCTTCATAAAGGGACTCATGACCTACAGTCTGTTTCCTTTTTTTCGGACGATTGTCAGTAAAAGTTAACAATATCAATGATAAAAACGAGTCATGATGAGGCCCAAGGTTACTTGAGCGTCAGCAATCACTCGGAGGAGAGGAATGTGAGGGGTGTTGTGAAAACGTGTGCTAATTCAACAAGATATCTTTGGCATGCTTATAGGAAGGACTTTGCATTCGATCGAGATCCAGCCGGACGAACCCCAATCCCGCGACACAAAGCTCAAAGTTCGTTGAAAGGGCTTGAAAGAGGGCAGGAGATTCTTTGTCTTCAGAATGTTGGCACGTGGCCACAATTCCATATGAGCGTTTTCCTGCCTTGACATAATCAACGAGAAAATCCTTGTGATGAATGAGCCCTGAGCATTTCATGCGACTCAGATATTCCGGAAACAATCCTGCCATAAACAGCGTCAGATCGCCAATGTGACGATGGACATCTCGTTCCTTATCGACATCAGAATCTTGATTCAGGGCTTCGGCTTCGTACAGTAATTCAACCACAGTTTCCAGGGATTGCCCTTCTTGATTTTTGATCTGGTCTAGTTGATCAACATGAGCAAACTCAACGAGTAAGTTTGCCACGTACCCGGTGACTTGAAAATCTGGCCATCCTAAGGCTTCAGCGAAAGTACGCTCGGTCAGAGCTCCGAAGAGCTGTCGAAGGGGGTGGTGTTCTGAGACGGTGGTTTCCATGCTGAACCTCCCTGGCATAGATAGAACGGCTATAATCGCTCTGCCAAAATCGATTCCCTCTGTAGAACTCTATCGGTAGAGGCGTAAGCACTCTTAATATCTTTTTACTCCTTCATCCTTCTGTGTATCAAGTGTGATGGTGACGGGACCCTCGTTTTCAAGTGATACGATCATCATGGCTCCAAAGATGCCGTTCTCGACATGCAGTTTGTGAGAACGAAGACTCTCAATGAACAACTCATACAACGTCTGAGCTTCATCTGGAGACGCCGCTTCTTCAAAGCTTGGACGCCGTCCCCGATTCGTATTGGCCAGAAGCGTAAACTGAGAGATCACTAAGACTGAGCCGTTGATGTCCTGGATTGACTGATTCATCTTTCCCGCTTCGTCGGAGAACATTCGCAGGAGTGCGACTTTTGCTGAAAGTGAATGGACTTGGTCGGGCGTGTCACCTTGAGCCACGCCAAGAAGAATGACCAATCCACGGTCAATGCGACCAACAATGTGATTGTGAGCTTCTACGCTGGCTCGTCGTACCCGTTGGAGAATGGCTTTCATAATGGGTGCATCTCGTGTTCGTTTCCTATGACCCTATTCGAAGCTTTTTTTTCAAGACGTGCCAAATGCCTGATAATTCTTCTGACTTCAGTAGCAGATGTGTCCCAAAGTATCCTACCATGCTGAGCCCAATGCCGCCTGTAAGCATACTGATTTTTAGGAGAAATATATCGGTTTGTCTCCATATGTCTAATTCGGCAACCCATAGGCAGATGAAGGTTAGAGGCAGTAAGGCAATGACTGTTCGACCGACTGATTTGGCAAGTCGAGTCCAGTGGAGTCCGCCAAGGCGACGATTGAGGATGGTGAGAAGAATACCGGCATTTAGCATTGAGGCGCAGGCTGTTGCTAATGCGAGTCCCACGTAGTCAAGCGATTGCATAAGAATCAGGGCAAGTGTGACATTCGCGCACATGCCGGCAACAGCGGCGATAGCCGGTGTTTTCGTATCCTGGAGTGCGTAAAACGCTGTGGCAAGGATTCGGTATCCGGCAAATGCCCACAGGCCGATGGAGAACGCGAATAAGGCAGAGGCGGTTCGAGATGTATCGACAGCGGTAAAGGCTCCATGTTCAAAAAAGATTTGGATAATCGGTTCTCCTACTAACATGAGCCCGAGCATCGCGGGTAAAATGATAAAGAGAATAGACCGTAATCCATAGTTTACGGTATCTCGAAGATCATCTAGCGCTCCGCTGGCAGCCTGTGTCGACAGGGTTGGAAGAATGGCGGTGGCTAATGCGACGCCAAAGATTCCAAGCGGAAATTGGATGAGACGCATGCCATAAAACAGATAGGTCGGGCCTCCTTCAAAATAGGAAGCGAGAATCGTACTCACCGTTAAATTGACTTGTGTGACTGAGAGGCCAAGCAAGGTCGGGAGAATGAGGCGCCCCATGTGTTTGACGCCGGGGTGTCCTGGACGGAAATTCCAGGTCAAGAGGAATCCGCGACGGTACATGGCCGGCAATTGCATCACGAATTGTGCGAGGCCTCCGATGACAATGCCAATGCCCACCCCGATGATCGGTTGTTCAAAAAATGGGGTGACAAACAAGGCAAACGTAATCACCACGATATTAAAAAAGACCGGGGCGAGAGCGGGAACGGCGAAGGCACGGAGTGCGTTTAAAATTCCCATCGCGAGTGCGGCTAAACTGACAAACAGCAGATAGGGGAACATGACTTGAGTGAGCAAGGTCGTGGTGGCCAGTTGCGTCGCTTCACCATGAAAGCCGGGAGCGAGGAACCACACAATGCCGGGGGCAGCGAATATGCCGAGCACTGTGACGAGCGTGACGAGGGTCAAGAGTGTCGTAAAGGCTGCACTTGCCAATTCCCAGGCTTCTTCTTTTGAGCGCAGCGTATGATATTCCGTAAAAACAGGTATGAAGGCGGAAGACATTGATCCTTCTGCAAAGAGTTCTCTGAGCAAATTGGGGATACGATAGGCGACATAGAAGGCGTCGGCTGCTGCGCTGGCTCCAAATAGTTGCGCGATTACCACGTCTCGTATAAAGCCCAGGATGCGGCTGCTCAAGGTTGCTGCGCCAATTAATCCTGCGGCGCTTGTCACGGAATGGGTTTCAGCCTGACGGGAGGGTGTGTGAGAGGTTGTCTGGGGATCAGACATTCTACGATACTAGCGGAACCTTGCGAAGGAATCTATGGATGAGTCGATTTAAGGCTGAAGTTCCGTCGTGTTGCTTAGCTTAGCCAATGCGATATCTTTCTGGTCAGAAGTAAAATCAATTTTCTCTGAATGAGGGTTTCTTTCAATTAGTGGGCAGGAATGAGTCCGAGTAGGTTCATATTCTTTATGCGCTGGTTCAAGCATCTTTTGTGAATTGACACCTCGTGATGGTTGCTTTAGCATCCAGGCCTTTTGTCGAATAATTCCTGTGAATATGCATACACCACCTGAGTCGCGACGATTTCCTTCTCGCCCATGGTATTTCGGCACAGCCTTCACGACTGGGGCGATTGTCATGGCACTCGAGATTCTTGGGAGCCGTCTCTTAGCTCCGGTTTTTGGCAGTTCCCTATATGTTTGGGGCGCTCTGATAGGAGTAGTCCTAGCTGCGATGAGCAGTGGGTATGCGGCGGGAGGATGGTTGGCAGATCGCCGACCTCCCATTCTCGTCCTTGCCCTACTTCTCCTGGCTTCCGGTGCATGGACCCTCTTACTTGCATGGGTCGGGGAGCCGGTTGTCTTTACGGTTGCACGCTGGCTCGCAGATCCTCGATGGGGCCCGTGTCTTGCCTCAAGTGTGTTATTAGCGGTTCCGGCATTTTGTCTGAGTGGTGTACTTCCGGCCTTACTGCGTCTGGCCATTGCCGATATGGGTCATTTGGGACGTCATACCGGGAGCATGATTGCAGTCTCAACCATTGGCAGTTTGGTGGGAACATGGGGCACCTCGTTTTATTTGTTGACGTGGCTTGGAAGTGTGACGCTTGTGGCACTCTTGGGAGTCGTCCAAGTCGGGATAGGGCTGATTTGGGGCTGGTGGGCTTGGGGTCTGCGATATTCTCGGATGATTCCACTACTTGGTTTGTTATTTCTTGGTGGATGGGGAAGTTTTCATCCTATTTCAGTTCTGCCACCGGCGTTGCATCAAGAGGATAGTCCCTACCAGCAGGTGCGCGTGCGAGACAATGATTTGTTTCGGTTCCTCATTTTGAACAATACCTTTCATGCGGTGATGTGGAAAGTCGCGCCAACTGCCCTGGCGCTTCCGTACAGCCAGGTCATGATGGGGCATCTTCCATTAGTTGACAATCCGAAACGGGGGTTGATTCTCGGGCATGGAGGGGGCTCTCTTGCAAAGTGGTTGGCTCAGGCTTGGCCTGATTTGGAGCTGGATGTCGTTGAGATGGATCCGTCCGTGGTCAATGCCGCTGAAAAGTTTTTTGACTATCAACCGCCAGACAATCATCATGTGTATGTTCAGGATGCCCGGACCTTCTTGGGTGCGAATCCAGTCCAATACGATATTATTTGGGTCGATGTGTTTGCGCGGCATCTCATTCCTTTTCATGTCACCACGCAAGAATTCTTTGCCGAACTTCGTGCGCACCTCACTGTCGACGGAGTGGTCGCTGTCAATCTTGCCTCTTCTGACGCGAGCCCGGATGTCCGTCGTGCACAGGCTGTCCTCACCACAATGCGAACGGCTTTCCCTGATATTGAAACATACAGTGTGGCGGGGCCGACATGGTTATCGACAAGCTCTGGATCAGTGAATCTGATCTTTTTTGCAGGCTCCCCGGTTGTTCATATGCGCGAGGAATCGTTTGTCAAAACGCTAGGGTCTTTTGTCCGCCAGAACCGATTGCCGCCTGAAACATTGAGCTTCTTCCAAACGGCTCCTCCAGTCCAGTTGGAGCCAGGCATTACACTAACCGACGACTATTCTCCATTAGATGTTCTTCAAGGACAGGGCTAATCACGCTATTTTTGAGGAGTGTTGTGTGTTAAGTCCACTGATATTTCAGACCGAAGGAAATGTGAATCGTCGGTTCTGCGACGATCCTATGTGGGGATAAGAAACGTCTCGCTATTCATAACAAGTAACGGAGTGAATCGAAATGTGGCCTCGTATTCTGCCGTTTGCTGTCTACATGGGATTTATTGCCTTCAGTTCTATGTTGGCAATGCTCCTACCTCCGGGGGAGCAAGCTCAAGATCTCGAACTCTGGTTATACCCCGTCAAAGTCCTTATCGTCGGTGGGTTGCTGATTTATTTTTGGTCCAAATTTGATGAACTGAAAAGTCCAATAATTGAAAGTTGGACCGAAGGGTTTTCGATTGTCGGTATTGGATTGCTGGTGTATGTGTTGTGGGTTCGAATGGATTGGTCCTGGGCTATTCAAGGTGAACTGACGGGATATAATCCATTTGAGCATGACCCGAGCATGGCCATGTTCTTGGTGGGGTTCCGGTTGTTCGGGGCTTCGATCGTTGTTCCTGTGATGGAAGAACTCTTTTGGCGCTCTTTTCTCATCCGCTGGATTATCGATAATCGTTTTAATGTCGTGCCACTGGGCACATTTACCGTTGGCTCGTTTGCTGCGACGGTCGTCTTATTTGGCCTTGAGCATAATCTTTGGTTGGCAGGAATGATGGCAGGGGCGTTGTACAATGTGTTGTTGTACCAGACTCGAAGGATTTGGCCATGTATTCTTGCCCATGGTCTGACCAATTTTGTCCTCGGCATTCACGTCCTGGTCACAGAAGAATGGCAATGGTGGTAGGAATGAAAGAGGAGAAAGACTTCTGAGTACTCAGTGGAGTCTTTCTCCTGTTAGGGATTCAGGCAGAAGAAGCCGCCAGTTCTTCTTGTGACGGCCAAAACTTATACCGGATTTGCGGTAATTGTGCGCCGTCAAAATTGGGGATATCGTACAGACAGCGATCAATAATCACGACTTCTTCATGAGTAAACTCAAAGGTCTTGCGTGATTTGTAAAAATTGTCGAGTACGTAGTAATCACCGGCCTTGGGCCGTTCAAGCAATGCTTCTTTCATTTTCTTGAAAACCTCGGTATCCACGCCTGGGATTCGCCCATTATTGCGGTCAACACACCATTTCATAATTTCGGCGACGCCGTACATACTCAGGTCAATTTTTTTCTTCTTGTTATCAGACATCAGGGCCCTCCTTCTCAATATTTAGAATCATCTCTATACCACATTCCTTTGCTTGTCTCCAAGTCATAGGTCTAACAATATGGAGGAAGGGATTCTTTATATCTATGTTCGCCTCGACTTTATAGGTCTAAACGGGAAGGTGATGTTTTACAAGGCCTACGAAACTTCGTATACTGGTGAACGATTGAATGACGAGTTATTGGGAGTTCATGCTGGTGAATATTTCTGTCGATGCCTGCCAAAGGGAGCGTTCGAATTGTAGGTTGTCCTATCAGCTCGGACCATTCGTCCATTCATGATTCGCTTTTTACTGCTGCTTCTGTTTTTTCTTGTGACTCTGGGTTGCCCGAAGCAAGAATCGTATCTTCCCCCCGACCTGGTGTATTTGTACAAGACCTACCCTGTTGGAAAAACTCCAACCTCTATTAAGTCAGGCGATTTGAATGGCGATGGGTATTCTGATCTCATTACGAGTAATATTCAAGAAAACTCATTGTCCATTTTGATGGGAAATGGAGATGGAAGCTTTCAAGATCAACGGACGGTGAAAGCGTGTCAGGAACCAAGGAATTTGGCGATTGTTGATTTCAACATGGATCGACGGATGGATTTAGCCGTTGCCTGCTCAGGAAGTAATCAGGTTTTGATCTTTCTTGGTGAAGGGAATGGAAACTTTACTCGTGGGGCACAATATCCTGTCCACCGAACACCGGTTGATATTGCGTATGGTGATTATAATGAGGATATGTTGCCCGACCTCGTCGTTGCTCTGCGGAATGATAAACTCCAAGTCCTGTTGGGCATGGGGACCGGGAAGTTCCGACTTGGAGCACTCTATGAATATGGCGATACGCCCACCTCTGTGAAGACGGCCGATTTTAATGGGGATGAACACCTTGATTTGGCTGTGAGTAATGGAGGGCCAATGAGCCATGCCGTGTCTATCTGGCCAGGAAACGGTGATGGCACTTTTGAATCGCCGACAGATTACCGCACCGGCAAGCGGCCACTTGGGGTCTCATTCGCCGATTTTAATAGTGATCGAAACCTGGACTTATTAGTCGTCAACGGAGAGATGAATACAATCACCGTGTTTCTAGGAAACGGAGACGGAACATTTCAGGAAGGTAAAGACTCTGGAGGAGATGCCGGGCCAAATCAGGGTTTAGCTTATGATTTTGATGGTGATAAACTGTCAGATGTGGCGGTGGTCAATATTCAGTCGGGGAGTATGTCGCTGTTATTTGGAAAAGGTGATGGAACATTTCACTATCCTCCTAAGCACTACTCCACTCCCTATGGACCGTTTGCCTTAACTTCTTTAGTCGTGGCTGCAGGACGAAATGAGCAACCAGGCTTAGCCATCGCGAATAATTCTGCAAATAGTGTATCCATTTTTCTCCACCACGGCCTGAAGTCGCGAGGCAATCTTGAGGCATCAGCAACCCCTCAGTCTTAAGCGTTGTGGGCCATCCCTCTTTCTTGACAGGTTCTAGGTCCTTCGCTAAAGTCGCAGGTAGCCTCGTCGTTGCTTAGTTATAGTCAGCTCAAATTTAGCAGACAGGCCGAAAGGGTGTTCCGCAGAGCGGGTATGGGAAGTGTTATGAGTCTCAAGTCCATTAGCCCCAGATCGCATTTTCTTCATCGGTATCTTTATTGGCCAATCAGCAAGATTTCTAAAATTTCCCTTAAGATATATCCAAGAAAAATCTTCGCAATTATCTCATCTTAGGTCATACTCGTATTATCCCATAAAAGGAAAACGTGCGAACATTTCTTTGGTGGTTTGGAATGGGATCGCTGACAACGTTTTCAGTGCTCCTTGTCCAGGGAGGAGTCAGAGATCTTGTCTATGAGTCATCGTCATCAACGACGTTTGAGGGCCTTCTGTCAACGGCATTGACCATTTTTGGGGGGGGGCTGCTTGCAGGGTGTGTTGCCGTGATCTTAAATCGACTACGATAGTTGGCTCTAGGGGCGGATGAAGGATAGGCCAGGGTTGACGGATACTACCGGTTTTGATGTAGGCTGATGATGTGTCTTCGTATCAAGATTCATTGGGTATTGTTCTGCAATACGTTGTTATTATGACTTGCTTGAAATGCCAAGGGACCATGTTGGTGGAACGTCATTATGCCACCCTCGCACAACGGATTCATGCGCGTTGTATCAATTGTGGATTTTGGTTTGACCTAGCCGATGTCCTTCGGTTTTTCAAGAAGGTACTTGAAAGCGGGTATCGTGGGTTGAAAGTCCGAGAGACCCTCTAAAATTTTCCTTCCTTCTTTTTTATCTACCTCTTTCCTCTACGCAGCGTTTACACATTTCATGCAGAATTTCCCGAATAGCCATGGGTTTGTGCCGTCTCATGGAGTCAGCTCTATCTGTCATTTCCATTTCATATGGCAAGGGGTTTAGACAAAACTCCGTGTCAGTCGAACGTATGAGGCGATGAATTGAGAAGAAGGCCTCTTCTAAGAATGAAGAGGAGAATTTGGG
>BQIX01000100.1 GCA_021604145.1 Nitrospirales bacterium | reverse complement strand
CAAGGGACAAAGCGATCCCCTCTCCCAGACTTTTTCATTGGGGCGCATGCTGCTGTGGATGGCTTGACTTTGCTCACTCGTGATCAACGGCGCTACCGAACGTATTTCCCCAGCCTCACCATAGCTAGTCCCTAACCCATTTGAATTCTGGAGAAGTCTTGCGTAAGCTCCTGTGAGACCTCCTAAGAGAATCGTGTTCCTCTTTTCTGTATCTGTCAGTTTCGGGCTTCCTCATTTTCCTTTTTCAGAAATGAAAGTCGAGGCTATTCGATAACGCGTCAATCGAAGCTCACCTGTTTGCTCGGCAGGCCTGGAAACAACGGACGGCGAAGCGATTGAGCCTTGAGTTCAGCATGAATCCGCGTAAGCAGGCCCCGTAAGGGATCATCAAGGCGCATGCATAAAAAATGAGAATGTCCCCATTTCCTCGGCTCCAGCTCCGGAGCCAGCGCGATGGATTAAAATCGAAACGGGTCCGGAAGTATGTCGAACAGAAATTAGCCATTGGCTGGACACCGGAATTGATCGCTGGGCGGTTACAACGGCAGGGCACCCTGCCCTCCGTCTGTCATGAGGCGATTTACCAATACATCTATAGGGTCGCGCCTGAGTTGATTCGCTCTCTCCCCCGACACCATCCCAAACGTAAGACCAAGCGGCTGTATCGGCAGACCGGGGAGCGCATCAAGAACAGAAACGGTCTCGAAAGGCGACCGTCCGCGGCAACCGCGCGGCGGGTGTGTGGGCATTGGGAAGCTGATACGCTGGTGGCCGGAGACCGTCAACATGGCCTGAACGTCTTGGTTGATCGCAAGAGTCGTCTGACCCATATCAGTTTTTTAGTTCAGAAGACGGCAGCCGAAACTCACAAGGTGATCCGACGTCGGTTGATCAACTATCCAAGGGCCCTGAGACAATCCATCACCTATGATAATGGAAGTGAAAATACTGGCCATGAGGCGATCAATGGTGCTTTGGGCACGCAGTCCTATTTTTGTGCACCGTATCACAGTTGGGAGAAAGGGAGTGTGGAACAAGTCAACGGGTTGATCCGCCGATTCTGGCCGAAGGGGAGCAATTTCAAGCATCTTCCCTCGGCCGCCCTCACACGCATTGAGAAGCTCTTGAATCATCGACCACGAAAATGTTTAGACTATCGCACGCCCTACGAAGTCTTTCGTGAAGTGCGTGGTGCACTTCCAGGTTGAATGTGGGGGGCAAGAATTTGTGGGGAGCCGTCAGCTCCCGACCCCTTTTTCCCGCACAGCCATGTCAGGAGGCCGCTTCACCCAGCCAGTTCAGGTAAGCGAGATAATCAACCTCATCGAAGAAGAGGGCCTGGCGATTGTTCCCGCGCTGGATCACATGCAGAGGATAGCCGGGGGCAAACAAGCGTGGTAAGCGCGCCATACAGTCATCCGTTGTGCATACCTATTAGCAAAGATAGCAGCAACCGAGCAATAAATCGAGTCTGACTCTATTTACTCTTCTTTTTTACAGCCAAGTCATAAAACGCGCGACCTGACCTCTTTTTCCTGATTGGGTTAATAAACAGACATAGGGTGAATCCCATTTTCGTCAATGAACCAAACTTCTTTCGGATTATCTTTATACATCTTTAAGTCCTTATACGTGGGAAATTTTGGATTGGGGATTTCAATTTTTAACACCTCATTCTGGTAGATCTGGACCTGCTTAATACTCATACCCTGTATTCCAAGATGACCTCCTGCTCCTGCTGGCAATACCCCAGTTCGGGTTTCTCCATTCTTAAACAGAATATGTATCTTTATTGGTGTAGAGAACCCGTTTCTGATTCGGGGGCCTTCAATACCAAAATCTTCACATCCAGAAAGGCTAAATAACATAAACAACAATAGTACTGTATATGCAGGTTTGTTCACGGGTATTGCCTGGATTCGTCTAATCACCAGGACCCTCCCAGGGCGAAATTATTGGCGCTTTGCTCAAAGGGGTTTGATGCACTAGGGCCGCCTCCCAGGAGCCAGAGTGGAAGAAATAATGGCCCGTAGACCTGAGATTGATAGGTGTGAGCCTGTTCATGTAGACCGATGTTAAGAAGTACTTTGGACCCATATAGGATGCCATAATCTCCTGGACCACTACCTTGAGTATAGCTGATTGTGTTTCCTAACGTTACGGCACCTACTCCCAATGGGTGGTTAGTAAACTGAATGGCATTATGGCCAATAGAGACCTCAGCGCCACCGAGAACACCAATTCCTCCCCAGGCTAAGCCTATAGCGGTATTCGGAAGATTCCATACTTTTCCAGCTGCGTCTAGCAAATCTTGGCCGACATTTCTCCCTGATAACCCGCCCATAACTACTGCGTTGCTGGCACCCATGAGTGCACCTTGTCCCACGTCACCTCCATTAAGAGCTGCACTCAGAGCCCCTGCTCCCGCTCCTCCCAATATATAATTTCCCCCTATGCCAGTGAAGGCCTGACCTGCCGCTGAAGATCCAACTGTAATAGCTCCAGCTTTCAGTGCATCACCGTAAGATCCACCATTAGTTTTGGTCATGTACGCGCTATAGCCAGCGGCGCCAGTTGCATATGTTATGGCCCCGGCCTTCACAGCAGCGCTGATTGATCCTCCATCCAACCTTGTCAAATAGGCCCTAACGGTTGCTGCTCCTAAAGGACCTCCGTAATACGAGGCTGCAGCCATGGCTGCCCCTCTCACATAGGGGCCAATGGTGGGGTCGGTTGCGGCATAATCGAAGGCTAGAGTTTGCCCACCACTAAAGTAGTGTCGATTCTTCCAGGCAAAATTATCAACTTTCTTAAGGCCTTTTCCTATACTCTTGAAATGACTTTTCTTAAAGAAATGACCAGACGGATCGGTGTAGAGAATTGGATTATTTCTCGCATAGGCATACCGATTGAGTGCTTGCGGATCGGTGGCGCTGGGCACAATGGTATCGGCTGAAATAAATTGTCCCAAGACGGGATCATAGTATCGGGCTTCGTAGAAGTAGAGGCCCGTTGATCCATCTTGCTCTTTGCCGGTGTATTTGTAGGGCACATTGGTCGTCCCACTGGTGTTCTCTCCGTCATAACTCCAAGAGAACGTGACCGTAGATCCTGGCAACACGCTGTTAGTCGTTGGACTGATTGTCGTCGAAGGTGTGCCGCCATGGGAGACCAAATGTACCAACGGATTAGCCCGTTCGGGCTGTAGCTGTGGCAACCCAAAGCGCAAACTAAACAGTCCTCCGCCCTGTCGCATGACCGATGACGGTGCCAATTGATTTGGCCCCGGCATGACCGCCTGGTGGATATGCCGTGAGCTATTCTGACTGTCAACGCCACGCAATGCGGCCAACTGCCTTATTGAACCTGGTGATGCCAGCGAAGCGCTCGTACTCACCGGCGTGATGATGAGGGAATTCAGAATGGTTTTGGACGAACCTCCATTGCGGGTGAGCCGAACGGTTAATTGGCCATCCGTGACGGTGATCGGATGATCGGTGAGAGTGATAAACTGATTGGCTTGCGTTGTCACGCCGTTGATGACGGTGGTGTCTTCAATCGCAATCGTATGCGGCCCCTGTGGGAAACTAGGATCACCACTGACGAGTGAGACGAGATAATCGCCATTGGCGAGGTTGTAGTTCCAGTCGACGGTGGTGCCTGTGTCAAAGTGAATCAAGGTATCCCGCGTCTGATCGCTTAGATAATTTCGTTCTCGGGTATTGACGGTCGTGGTCCAGCCATAGCCTCGCGCACTGTCGTAGGACGATCCATCATCCTTCAGATAGCCGCTTGGCACTGTTGCACTACTGGAAAAGGGGACGCTACCCCTTGCAAGTCTTCGGTCGGTCTGGCGGTCAGTACGTGAGCACGTGCTCTACCTACTACAGTATACGCTCACTCCCACATGGGAAGTCTTTCTCGATGTTCCGTCGAACACCTTCAGGTGCTAGGGGTCCTCGCCTCCCGCTCATCAGCTCAACAATTCCCCCACAGTGTGAAGCTGTGCCCACCACAGGAGACCTCATAAAGTGTAGTGTCCCTTTTTCGTTTCTTATTTCTTTGTCGTAAAGGGATTATATAATTTGACGCCGCAGGTTTTAAAATCTTTAGTGTTACGTGTGACGACAGTGAGGTCATAGACCAAGGCGGTTGCGGCAATCTGTTTGTCCAGAGCATGTTCAGAGTTGGGCACTCGTAAATGACCCCACACCTGGGCGGCTTCGTCATCAAAATCCAATATATAGTCTTGATAGTGGGTCAGCACTTTCTTTACCCATTTTTCAAGCTCCACAGCTTGTTTCCTATCACCCCTATATCGGATCTTCTCTAATCCTCGTCGTAATTCACCAATCGACATGACACTCAAATAGACAGGAGTATGCGGGTTGGTAACCGACTGAAAGAATGTCTGTACCCCGATATTTGCGAGACGCCCTTTTCTGGCCTCACTGATGACATTGGTATCAATCAAATACATCAGCGTCACTCGTCTCTTGTACACGACTAAAATCGCTATCTTTCCCAACATTGGGCATTGATTGAAGCACTTCGGCAAATGATTTTTTCCGCGGTTTCAGTAACGAGTCGATAAGAATCAGTCGGTGCTCAGCCTCAGCACTTCGTCCATACAATCCTGCTCGTTTCTTCAGCGCTTTCACTACTTCCTTATCGACATTTCTTACGAGTAAATCTGGCATGGAGTCGCCTTTGTTGAAAGTGGTCTTGTAGATATCAATGATATCATTGGTGTTGTATGAGATTAACCCTGATCGTGAAAACCATAGACTCGCATGACGAGAAGGTCGTGTTCCTGTGACAGGTCATGGGGAGCCACGCATACATTAGTTGTGTCTTGTTAGACGGAACAAAAAAATATCAAGTCTCCTGTATTGGGCGGGAGCTGACGACGCGTAGATATATCGGAAAAATGCGTGAGCACAGGAATGGTGTTGAAAAGACAAATCTCTCAGTGATGAAGCTGCATCTGAGAGGCAACAAGAGACTTCAGGGTGCTAACAATGGTCAACCTGAGTGCCTGCTCCTGGTTTCTTCTACGCTTGATGCAGTTTTCCGAATTGTAAAATCCTCACAATGAAGTCTTGCAAATCCTACAGTTTTGCCTGAGTGAGACAGGTTGAGGCGTGAGGATGCCAGTTGAAGGAATTCGCTGGCTGCGTGGGTCAGATGAGAGGATTTTCCCATCGCAGCCCTCTAAAGCGGGCGAAGTCGCTATCGCAGGAAACAAGAACCGCACTATAACTCATCGCGAGTGCGGCTAAATGAGCATCAGTGGTCAGATTTCCCGCCATCCCAGATTCTCCCAATAGCAGTCGAAAGATTTCCCAGTGTCCTTCTTTTTCAGTGATCACTTGGATGTTGGTCTGGGCCAACCACACGTCTACCTTTCCGATTATGGCATCCGGATCCAATGGCCGAGGAAAAACACTAGGATTGGATGCCAGTCGTAGGAATCCCAGCAAGACGATCCAAGGTAAGCCTATGGTCTCCTCCCCATTGATAGCCCCATCCCACCATTCCCGCAGAAGGTGATGGTGAGGAGCGTCTTCGTTAACCGCATAAAGGATCACGTTTAAGTCAACGATTTTCACTTGCGCATGGCCATTTTCCGTACACTTTCCTCATCCTCAAAATAGGCAGCCAAGGCTACGGCCTTGTTAAGACTGACGAGGGGCGTGCCGAAAGGATGGGTTTCCTCATGATACTGCTGTTTTCGTGCGGTCGAGCGACGGTCGGCCTGCAAGCTGCCGCGAAGGATTTGATTCACGAGTCGTGTAAATGGAATGCGTTTGCGTAACGCTTGTTCCTTGAGACGAGCGAGAAGTTCATCGTCAATTCGAATGGTGGTTCGCATAAAGGCATCATAGCATCACTATGTATAGGCGTCAATGCATCAAATTTGACAAACTATTGATCACTACTGATGGGGTGTATGTTAATCGCGTAGCTCGGCAAGTGGGGCCGTTTTCACGTGCTTTGTGTCGTTCCTGCCAGAATGATTAAATATGCAAATTTTGAATTGAGCGTCAAGTCTTGAGCAAAAGAGAGGGACCCCTGGGAGGAAAGACGATGAGAGCACACTATGATTTTTTAAAAATGAAAGGGAAGAAGAATTCCTATACGAAGTATCTCAAACAATCTGTCACTATTTGTGTGGACAGGGATATCGTGAGCTACTTTAAAGGGATGGGAGCTGAACCGGGTATTCCGTATCAGCATCTTATTAATCTCTACCTCAGAGATTGTGCCGAGAGTCATCGTAAATTGAAAATACAATGGGCTTCTTCATGAGCTTCTAAGATGTGAGCGAAAGAAGGGTTATAAAGAGGCATAAGGCATGATCCCGCCCTTATGCCTCTCTTTTTTCTCTATGCCGCGATTTGTGTCGAGACTGGTTCCAGATAGGTCAGGAGTCGTCGGCGGCCGGCGAGACCGGATTGACTGGGGGATCCGAGTATGACCCACGTTGGATTCGGGAAGCGATAGACATCGACATGGCGGAAGCTGTCAATGAAGTCTCGCATTTGCGGGTGATGCCGCCAGCCGTCGGGCGGTTGGCTGTCCATAATGCATTGCTGTAAATATTGTTCGAGCCGGTATTCATCCCGGATGGAAATGGTGTGGATGCAGTCGATTTCTCGGACGATTGCAGGCATCGCTTGAGTGCTTAGACCCGCGAGGACGGGTTCGGCTGTGAGGTAATGCCGTGTTTTCTGTGGGCTATAGAGCCGAGTGTAGCGTTCATAGATTTGAGGAATAAAGGCATCATGTTTGGCAAGCATGATAATGACAGTGCCGCGATGGGGGTTCAAGGCGTTGTTGATCGTGCCGATGGCTTTCGAAAGTGTCCGAGGAGTCAGTCCATATAGCGATTGTAAGGCCCAAATAATATCGTATCGGGTGGTTGAGGTGAGTAACGAGGCTTCTTCGATCGGGGTATGAAAGGCTCGTCGCGCTTGATAGGGAGGATGGAGCACTTGTTGGCACATCGACAGGCAGTAGTGCGCTGGGTCCATGTAGTCATAGAAGATTGGTGTATCCGGTGGCAATTGCGGCCGCAACATATGCGGAAAAGTGCCAGTGCCGCATCCGATGTCTAGGAGTTGTGTTGGAATGGCTCCTTTGGGAAACAAGGCATCCCAATGTATTGTGCTAAGGACTTTAGCATAGTCTTCTTCGACAATGGTGCTCCAGATATCGGCATTCAATGTTCCTTTGTGGTTTGGGACGAGGGTTGGTGTGGGCTGAGAGCTGACGGTTGGTGGTGCAGGCGGTGACGTGAGTTTGGGCATGGCTGGCTCCCTTGTTCCTTCGGTGATTGGATGATGAGTTCAATGTGTTGGCTATCGCAAAATAAGTACCGCAATTTGGTCTTGCTCTGAACCTGAAACGGCTTTCGTATTGTCCCGTCATTATTAGATTCTGATGGTGTGTTCCGGTATGAGACAGTTTCTGCTGGAAACAATTGACCGGCAGCTCTTGCCGTGATCTCGGCAAAATTGCTCCAGATGGTTTATCCTGGTTTTCTAGAAAATCGTAAGGGTGTATACTAAAGCGCTCTATGATTACGCTTTCTGTCAGCACGATGCCGAAGCGAGTTTCGTTTATGGTGTTGCTCGTGTTCTGGGTGATGTTCTGGCAGCTGCCAATTTCTGTGACAGGAAGTGAAATGTCTGAAGGGTGGTCTGCGAGCGTGTTGCTTCATAAAGAACGGACAGAAGTAGCCGAGGTCACTCGTGCCACAACGCAGCGAGCTCCGGCAGCTCATATTGGATCGGTCATGGCGATTTTGGGAACCTTTCATGAGGCTGGGGTGTTACCGTCTGAGCATGATCCGGAAGCGAATCAATTAATTCATACCTTGATTCAGCTCCAAAGTGTGGTACTCAAGAGCCAGAACCCTGCTATTCATGAATGGGTACTGAGCTCGTTACAGGTAAAGTCTGGAGGTTCTGTAGAACATGTTCGGGAAGATCTGCGTCGTACAGGATTGACGATGGAATCTTTGGAGGCTTTTGTGGCTTATGGTCAAATATCTTCACCTTGGGATCGTCCGGAACTATCAGATGGATTTCACCAATATAATGTTAGGCAAGAACATTGGAGGCTTTTGCAAAAGATTCTTGTCACGGCTCGTGAACAGTTGCGGGCAAGGGGAGAGACTCTAACTCAGGTGTTTGCGCGACAGCGTGCGGAAATGCCTGGGGCCGCTCGATAGCCGTCACATTATCTGTGTAAGGTGATGGTGTGTTTTTGAGCGGCTGATTGATAGCAGGCCTCGGCAATTTCGACTGCCCGTAGGCCGTCTTCCGCAGAAATGGGCATGGCTGTTTCGGTGTACAAGGCCTGAATGAAATCGTTGATGACCAATGGAATGGTGGGGAGTGGTGAAAGTTGAAGTTTTTCCGATGTGTTGTTTTGGAGGTGACGGGTAATGGTTGATGTCGACCAATTAGCGTATATGCTTCCGGTCTGACCAATGACTTTTATTTCGGTCATGCGCGAATCATTCAGCCGAGAAACATCAAAGTGGCAGGATAGTCCTGATTCTGTGGTGAGCCTTCCCCAGGCATGCCCCTCAGGTAGTTGAGGTGTCGATTGGTTCGTCTCGCACTGGACCTCACCAATTTCCTCGCCTGTCAGAAACCTCGTCAAGTCTAACACGTGTATTCCGATTTCCAAGAGTGCTCCTCGGTTATTCCATGCCTTGTTGTCTTCCTGGGAGTGGGGTCGATGTTCCAATCGAGCGGTGAGTGACAGGTGTTGCCACTCTCCAATGTCCTGCTCCCATTCTTTGATTTTGGCAATCGTGACGTCATAGCGGAGCGTGTGTGCGGTCATGATGGGCACGTGTGCCTGAGACGCACGTGCGACGATTTGACGTGCATCCGATCCAGAAACTGCGAGCGGTTTTTCAATCAACAGCGGTTTTCCGTTCTGAATGGCTGTGATGGCGATTGGAAGAGTCAACGATGGCGGGGCGACAACAATGATGGCCTCGACTTCAGGGTCTTGAATGAGGGATTGGTAGTCTTGGTGAAAGCGGAGTGCAGAGTTTTGAGCAAAGGCTTGTCCTTTCGCTGCATCACGGCGACAGATGGCCACGAGTCGTCCAGGCGAATCTGGATCTAAAAGATGTTGGGCGTATCGCGTGCCGTGACGGCCTACTCCAATCAGGCCAAGGTTCATAGTCATTTACCTACGAGATACACGTGCTGGATATGGAAATTGTGGGATTTCTGAACATGGCTTACTCAATCTGTATGAAACAAATTGGATCTTTCACGATGGCTGTTGGAAAATCGTCGTCACCAACGGTATAGGATAGAGCCTGTTGCTCGCAATAGTGGATAATCCAGGGTATCTCTTCCACCGATGTTGTAATAAGTCCAGGTCTGGCTAATTTATTGAGGAGGGCGTTGGTCATGGCAAAGACAGTTTCTCGTTCCTGTTGAAATTGTCTGGTTTCAAAGGTCGCAGGATTGGCTCTGCCGTAGGAGAGGGCGGAGAGTTCCGGGAATCGTTCGGGATCGTTGAGGACGCTGACAATCCAAATGTGATCAAACGTGTCTGTCGCTTCCTGAGCATCTGTTGGGGTAAATAGTAACCCATGGTTTTGGCATGTGTGGTTTAGGATTTCGACTTCGTCTTTTCGGAGATTATGGGCAGCGACGGATCTCTTGAGTTCGGAAATTTCCATCATCAACGGCGAAATTTCTGCAACGCCTGCTCCAACATAAAGGCTCATGCCGTTCGGTGTGAGTCGAGCCTTTAAATATTCTGCCAGCTTGTTTCCCATCCGCTCACAAGGGCGACGATGGGCTTTCCAAAACGCTTCACCTCCTTCGTCGCAGTAGATTGACCCAAGCGCGGGATAGTCGAGGCGTTGAAAGATCGAAGCAATTGCCTGACGAGTCTTGGGTTGGAGTTTCAATGATTGGTGCTTCATGGTCTCGTTTGTCGTCGCAGTCTACCCGGGAGCGTTTATTAAATCGAGCTCAAAGGGTCTTCAATTAGTTTTTTTATCTTGACCAACTTATGACATTTGTGTATTGATTTCTTTGTATAAACAGGCACCTCTGGCTCGTGTGCTTTATGTTATAATTTTTTTCTATTAAGCCTCTCACTCTCCATATGTCTTTTCATGATATGGTATTACGGTATCCTGGGGCGCTAATTGTTTACAATGGTTTTGATTTTGGGCTTTCCTTCACGTGTATTTCCGATACGCAGGAGCTAAATTTTTGGATGTGATAAAAGAATTACGTCGGGTCATTGATCTTGAAGGACAAACAATTGCTCAATTGTCTGAGACTATTGGACCGTTGTTTGAGGAAGCTGTCCGGCTCCTTGCTAATTGCTCAGGTCGAGTGATTCTCACGGGTGTTGGGAAGTCTGGTCTCATTGCCCA
>BQIX01000099.1 GCA_021604145.1 Nitrospirales bacterium | reverse complement strand
CGGCTACTCCGACAAGACCATATTGTTGTGTAATTTCTCGTTTGATTCGTATGGTGGCATCACAAGCCAGTCCGAACAGACGTGTTGTGCCGGTGAGATCAAAAAAGAAATGTCCAGGCTGAATTGGTTCCCAGACGGGAGAAAATTGACGGATGGTCGTCTCAAGTGCGTGGTGGGCATGCCAGACGTAATTCGTGCGCGGAGGAAGAACATGGAGTGATGGACACCGTTGACGAGCCTGTGCGACAAGGAGCCCTGGCATGACGCCATCTTCTTGGGCTTCTTGTGAAGCTTCGAAAATGGGCGAGCGAGCAGACTGTGACGTGGCAATGGCAACCGGCCGTTGTCGCAAGGAAGAATCTTCTCGACGGGCGAGAGTGATAGAAAATGTCGGAATAGAAAAGCAGACAATGTGACGATCCATTAGTCGAGTATGGGCATAAACTGTTTCACTAACAGCCTTAATAAGCCAAAAATATTTCAGAATTATAAATTGACTTGTATCCAATGGTTGCATTTTATGTTATGCTCAGTCAAGAGTCATTAATGGAAGGCTCAGAGCCTTCTGCCACGTTTTGGACATTAGCTATCTTGATTAGACAATGACATATCAATATTGTTTGGATGGATATACTTAAAGGTAATTCCCATGAGAATTGTTATCACATCTATTTGGAATTAATTTTCAAAACATCTAGGTTTTTGATAAAACGGACAAACTCGTTAGGATCCCTCGACAACCTTGAAACGTATCTCTGCCGATACTCCATTTCACCATTTCTAGACGTATTTAATTCTCTGGAGGATCAAATGGGCATGACCGTTCGTCAGCAGATCATTCTTGACCGCGTAGACCAAGTAGTTTCTCAATTAAATCTTGAAAAGGACTTAGCTTTTCTTAGGTTTTCCCATCAGATTATCACTGGGCAAAGCATCTTCTCCTTCGACCAAGCCGACTTAACTGAGGGTGGGCAAGACAAACAAGTCGACTCCATTACCATAGATGAAGAACCAGATCAGGCGACCATTTACATCTTGCAGGCTAAAAACACCGACACCTTTTCGTCAAATTCATTGATTCATCTACGGAACGGTCTTGATTGGTTATTTACAAAGGCACGATCCGATGTAATGACCATTCAAAACGTGCTATTTAAGGACAAGATTCTTGAATACCGGTCTCTACAGAACAGCATGGGACCATCTAATATACGGGTATTTGTTAGGTTTGTGACTTGGGGAAATACCTCAGACATTTCTGAAGAGTTTAATCAAGAGTTAAAAACAATACGGGATCAGTTGGATAATGGAACCTTTGCGGAGTTTTCATGCGAGCCGGTCGGAGCTGATGAAATTGTTCAACTTCTAACAGTTCAGGAAAAACGCGAAAGACGTATAGATGCTGATATTAAAATTAGGTATGACACCAACAATCCATCCCTAATTCGGTACTATTCTGATGAACTAACAGGTTTGGTTTGCAGTGTTCCAGCTTCAGAAATCGCGCGACTGGTTAACCAAGATAAGGACGGAGCAATTTTCGACTTGAACATTCGTCGTTTTCTTGGGAGCCGTGGAGGGGTTAATAAAGATATTCATGATGCTGCGGTACAAACGGATCAAAGCCGTCTCTTTTGGTTTCTCAATAATGGGATTACCATTGTCTGCGATAAGTTTGATGCAGTAACTGATCCTGATAATCCGCATGTGAAAGTTAAAAACATGCAGATTGTGAATGGGTGTCAAACTGCCACAACATTGGCCATGGCCCAAACGGAAGGCACCTTGGCGAGGGATGTGAGAGTCATAGCTAGGATCTATGCGACCAAGGATAGCGAATTAGTTAATAAAATAGTTCGTACCACAAACAACCAAAATCGTATAAGCAGTCGTGACCTGCGAGCCAACGATCAGGTTCAAATTGATCTCGAAAATGGTTTTCTTATACATAATTTTTTTTACGAGCGTAAACCTCGTCAGTATGCAGATTCTGATGCATCTCCAGACCGGATTTTCCCAAATGAAAATGTGGCGCGAGCATACTTGGCTTTGGTTCTTCGGAAACCATCTGACTCCCGTGGGCGCAAGTATAAGGTTTGGGGCGAAACATACGATAAAATTTTTGGAGGATTTGTTGTCGAGCCTTATATAATTACTTCACTTATTGTCAAAAGGGGGACGGAACACCTTAATAATGCTGGCTTTACTAGAGCGACGGATGATCTAGAGCGGAACATTGCTAAAAAGGGTGTCTATCACGTTTCCAGAATTGCGGCATTTTTTTGGCGTGGCAACGACCAATGGAATATTGGTCAGAATATTCTTCGAGAACAACTAAAAACCATAATGGATACCCCTGGTGTGCTAGTCACTCATTTGGATGCAGCCCTTACACGTCTAATTGAAATCATTCGAAATGATTCTCAACATGTCTCTGATGTAGATGCTGCGCTAAAGTCATATACCCTTGACGAACAGATTGACAGGAACCTTTACCAGAAATAATAAGTCTTTCGATTTTTTGTGTAGGATAGGTATGGTCAACGAATGAAAAATCTTGCAACTCTTCCTGTAGAAAAACTTCTCCAGAAGCCTCGAAAACTTCAATTTCCAGGTTTTCCTTCACAAATTGATCGTTTTCCAGACCTTCGGTATATGGGCTCGAAACGTCGCCTTTTACCGTGGATTCACCAAATTCTTGATGGCCTTGATTTTGAGTCAGCGCTTGACCCGTTTTCTGGATCTGGAGCGGTTTCTTATCTTATGAAAGCAATGGGCCGTCGAGTCGTCGCCTCTGACTTTCTGAATCTCTCCTCCACCATTGGCCACGCCCTTATCGAAAACAACAAAATCACATTGGATGGTCCTGCAATAAGAATCCTTTTTGAAAATGTACCAACCGCTCATCGTTTCATCGAGAAGACATTTCGAGACGTATTCTACACAAGGGCTGATTTGCGCTTTCTAGACCGTGTATCTGGAAATCTTCGCCAATTAGATAATCCACACCAGCAAGCGTTAGCGATGGCTGCCCTGATGCGGTCATGTGTAAAACGCCAACCACGCGGGGTATTTACTGTATCTGGAGATTTGTCCAAGTATGATGATGGTCGGCGCGACCTTCGTCTTTCGATTGAAGAGCATTTTCTTGAACAAATTGAATTCTTCAATGAAGCGGTATTTTCGAACGGTCGCAGAAACTATGCTCGCCGAGAAGATGTGTTTAAGTGCAGTACTGAAAATATTGATCTTGTCTATCTTGATCCACCTTATGTCCCGAGGTCTGATGATAACTGTTACATCAAACGGTATCACTTCCTTGAAGGCCTTTCTTGTTATTGGCAAGGTTTAGAAATTGACTTTGAAACCAAGGTCCGTAAAATTCCAAAGCTCTACACCCCATTTAGTTACCGATCGACTGCTATTGAGGCCTTTGATAACATATTCCGTCGGTTTCGCAACCAAAAAATCGTTTTATCCTACAGTTCAAATGGTTATCCTGACCTTGATCACCTAACAGATTTATTGAATAATTATAAGTCCGACGTTCGTATATTCACTCGTCCGCATCGATATCATTTTGGAACGCATGAGGCGGTTAAACGCTCTACGGTAACAGAGTATTTATTAGTGGGACTCTAATGGAATTTTTAGATCAGCAACTTGACGACATCCGTAAGAGCCTTAGTCCACTCCAAACAGACTGGATGGATGAAATAGCGGAAAAGGCCATAACGAAGTTACAAGACCTACCCATTAAGCCTAATTACACCATCGAAGATATTCAATCCCTATTAGATGATAATTTTACCGAAGGCCTTTTGTGTTGCCGATTATTTCTTGGCCTATCAAAAGACCGAATGGAGACTGAACTGCGATCTCATCTTGAAGGCGGTGGCATCGGGATTAAACGGTACAAGCAGGATCCCGTTGCATTCCTTTCGGTTCTCTCTGAACTGGGAATTCTAGAGGAAATGTCCACTATCATCAATTACAAGCCAGTTTGGTATGACATTCTGAAAGAACGGTTACGGTCAGGGAGAGGGAGCGCAATTGAGGGACAAAGACGTGGTCGTGAATTAGAAGACTTTTCAGAAGAAGTCATCAAGGAAGTATTTCAAACTAACTATGAACTCCGTTGTACTTTTGGCGGCATCCAAGGACGAACAGCTAAATGCGACTTCGCAATTCCTAATAAAAATCGTCCCAGAATTCTTATAGAGTCAAAAGGCTATGGTGCAACTGGGTCGAAAATGAGTGATATCATCGGTGATCTTGACGCAATAGTTAAAGCCAAAAGACATGATACGACGTTCATCTTTGTGACTGACGGAACAACGTGGAATTCACGAATAAGCGATTTGCGAAAAATAGTCGACCGACAAAATGATGGGAAAATCTTTCGGATTTATACCACCAAAATGAGAGGACAGTTTTTGGAAGATTTGCGGACTCTAAAAGGTGAACACGGAATCTAAGTTTTTCGTTAGTTGTCTTAGATTATGGCTACACGATGGCTAAAGCTTTTTCTGACGAAAAAGCAATATTCCTATCTTCCAAGCCGAGGGTGTGAGTATGTGATGCGGGCGTGTAGAGGACAGCGATGGATGAGCCTATTTATTTGTTTGGTGTTGACCTTTCTTCCGGAATATGTTTTTGCGGAGTTGAGCCCAAATCAGATTGTGATTGTGTCGAATGAGAATAGTTATGAAAGTCAGTCGGTAGCGAGACATTATGCTCAAAAACGAAATATTCCGCTATCTCATATCATCGGACTGGATACGTCGACAAAAGAGACGATTAGTCGAGAAGAATATGAACAGTCTATTGCCCAACCCATTCGAGAAGCACTGAAAGCCAAAAAACTTGCCTCTACTGTCCGAGTCATTGTCACAACATATGGAATTCCACTTCGCGTCGAAGCTCCCCGTCCTTCTGCAAAAGAAGCCCTATGGTTAGAAGATGCCAAAGCTTGGCGAACATCTTCTGTTGGGTTTCTCCAAGAGCTGAAGTATGAGATTGAAGGCATTGCAACTCAGGAAGGTCAGTTAATACCTGCGTCACCTCAATCGAATCCCATCGATATGGACGAACGCGGGATTCAAGCGTTGCTTCTAAACGTGGGACAGACGATTCAGCAGGCTCATGATCGTATTCTGAAGGTGGAAGACTTCGACCGCAGAAAAGCTCATGAGCGTGTGTTTGAAACAGCCATTCAGCGAGTGAATGGCTTAGCTGGGAAGGCTGAAATGCTTCGAGACTTGTCAGAGAAGACGGCAACAGCAATGGATGCTCCATTGACGGCTATTCATCGTCAACTCCGCTCGGCTGAACGTCTGCTTGCGTTGCTGCTGGATGTTCCCTCGGACAAAAATCGGGAACAGGCGTATCAAATGATGCAACACCATTTTGGTGTGGCCGGCGTACTTCGTTTTGCCAATCAAGAAATTCAGCGCTTCAGCTATGCGCATGCCCGTGCCAGTGTCGACAGTGAATTGAGCGTCGTGTGGTGGGATCGAACCTTCGCTCATCCGTCTGGGAAAATTCCGAACCCCTTGTATGCATGGTATTCTGCGCGGGCTCAAGAGCCGACGTTGAGTCTTCCCGTCATGCTTGTAAGTCGTCTTGATGGACCGAGTCCAGATTTAGCCAAGCAAATGATTGATCATTCGATCCTGACCGAACAGGAGGGGTTGAAAGGGAAGGCCTATTTTGATGCACGAGGAATAGATTCCGACCAATCTTTGAGCTACGGCCATTATGATCGTGATATACGGACACTCAGCAACGCAGTGCAAAAAATTTCTTCATACCCGGTCGTGCTCGAAAACACGCAAAAACGATTTAGTCAGTCGGGTGAGGCTCCATATGTGGCACTGTATGTCGGCTGGTATCGGCTTCGGCATTATGAAGATGCCTTTACCTTTAATCCTGGTTCGATTGGCTATCATATTGCTTCGGGCGAAGCCGTCAGTCTTCGTGATCCGATAGAACGGGGATGGTGTAAAAATGCAGTGGAACGAGGCATTACCGCGACGCTTGGACCAATCGGAGAACCCTATCTTGATGCCTTTCCATTGCCGACAGAGTTCTTTGGTTTGTTGATGACAGGACATTATTCGTTGGTTGAGGCGTTTTATCTTTCTTCTCGTCATATGAGTTGGCAAATGGTGCTTGTGGGTGATCCGCTGTATAATCCCTGGCGTGGCCGATCGTTGGCTTACAAAGTGAAAGAGTCGGGAATATTGAGGCGACAGGGGTTTCCGGTCCCTCCATCAGAACGAATCATTGCTGACCCGCTTCAGACCATAAAAAAACTCCAGGAGGAACGTCGCCAAGTGTTGTCAAAACTTTCTTTAAGCAAGAGGCGTTAGTGTGAAGGAGGCGCGTACCATGTTCTATGAACTTCTTCGGAGTCCGGTTGGCGAACTGTTGTTGGTCGGGAATGAGCAAGGCCTAAAGATGCTTATCTTCCAAGATGGCAAACATCCTCAAGCGATCGACTCGCAATGGAAAAAAAATCGACAACCATTTCAAGACATTATCGCTCAGTTGAAGGCCTATTTCGAAGGGGATCTCACCAAGTTCTCCATGAAGCTTTCTCCTGACGGCACGGACTTTCAACAGAAAGTATGGAAAGCGCTTCGACGCATTCCTTACGGAAAAACGGTTTCCTATGGTGAGATCGCGAAACAGATTGGAAATCCTCATGCCGCACGGGCTGTAGGGGCCGCCAATGGACAAAATCCCATTTCCATCATTGTGCCCTGTCACCGAGTGATTGGAGCCAATGGGAGGTTAGTGGGTTACGGAGGCGGGTTACCCATTAAGCAGTCCTTACTGGCACTTGAACAACATCATGGTCGTGCACGGTGGTAATTTTTGAAGGACGGTCTTATTCAGGGGGAGATTCGTAAGCAGGCATTCGCGCCATGGGCGCGATAGATCCGAAGTGTACTCCAAAGCTTTTCTGTTCACGGTCGTGTACATATCGAGTGAGAGCTTCATGAATGACTGGAAAGGCAAGCTGTTCCCAGGGAATATCATCGAGTGAAACGAGTTGGACTTCCAGGCTCTCTTCTCCGGCACCGAATTCACGTTTCCGTAGTTCCCCGCGATAGATGATATAGACTTGATCGACACGGCGTAACGAATATACTGCATAGAGTGACGTAATCTGGACGTCAGCCAGTGCCTCTTCTTGTGTTTCTCTTTTCGCAGCCTCTTCAGAGCTTTCTCCCATTTCCATAAACCCGGCCGGGAACGTCCAGAGACCTAATCGAGGCTCAATGGCGCGACGACACATGAGAATCTGTCCTTCCCATTCTGGTATACAGCCTGCCACAATTTTGGGGTTTTGATAATGAATGGTTTGACAGTTTGGACAGACCGCTCTGAGCCGATCCTCACCCTGAGGAATTTTCTGTTCAATCGTTGAACCGCATTGACTACAAAAATTGATCGGAGGTACTGGCATACTTCTATGTATCGGAAGAAAGGTAGGTGGTCAAGAGCTTTTTTGAATAGTTCTGGAATATTCGTGAGGAATCTTCACGGAAAAGGCATGTTGAAGTGAAAATGGCAAAATGAAAAGTGAGGAGTTCGGGAAAAGCCCGATTCGCGATTCTGAATGGATCACTTTGACGTTTGCACACTCAGTTCTTCACCCTGATGTACCATAACGTATGTCTCCGGTCACTCTGGAGTTGCCGTGAGAGAGATGGGCTGTGTTTGTGATATCGCCATGGCCTTTGGTAAGGTTGGGGCCGGAGCGCATGCTCCGTTTTTTAACCAGAAACCGTTAAAGGAAAGCAATGAGATGAGTACTGATGATAAGCAGGTCATATTTTCGCTTATTGGCGTGGGTCGTGTTCACCCTCCCAAAAAGCAGGTCCTTAAAGACATTTACTTGTCATTTTATTATGGAGCCAAAATTGGGGTCTTGGGCCTGAATGGATCCGGAAAAAGTACGCTGCTTCGGATCATTGCCGGGCTCGACTCTGATTATCTTGGCGAGATCACATTTTCGAAAGGCTATTCCGTGGGGTTGCTTGAACAGGAACCCCAACTTGATCCCGGTAAAACGGTTAAAGAAGTTGTCGAGGAAGGGCGGGCCGAGGTCATCGAACTTCTCCGGGAATATGAAACGGTCAGTAATCGATTTGCTGAAGAGCTGTCTCCTGACGAGATGGAAAAGTTGATTGGGAAACAAGCTCAATTGCAAGAAAAAATCGAAGCCGCAAACGGATGGGAGCTTGAGCATGAACTCGAGATTGCGATGGATGCACTCCGTTGTCCGCCGTCAGATGCGCTGGTGGATAAGCTTTCCGGTGGGGAACGTCGTCGTGTGGCCCTCTGTCGGCTGATGATTCAAGAGCCTGATATCTTGCTGCTCGATGAGCCCACCAACCATCTTGATGCGGAATCCGTGCAATGGTTAGAGCAACATCTTCAACAGTATAAGGGCACGGTCATTGCGGTGACTCACGATCGGTATTTCCTCGATAATGTGGCGGGGTGGATTTTGGAGCTGGATCGTGGTCATGGTATGCCCTTTCAAGGCAATTATTCTTCATGGCTTGAACAGAAGCAAAGTCGTTTGGAAAAAGAAGAGAAGGCTGAGTCTAAACGGCGAAAAACTCTTGAGCGTGAGTTGGAGTGGATTCGCTTGTCCCCCAAAGGCCGACAGGCCAAGGGCAAAGCACGGGTGACTCGCTACGAAGAACTCGTGAGTGAAGAGCAAGATCGACAAAGTCAGGACCTCGAAATTTATATTCCGCCTGGACCACGGTTAGGAGATGTGGTCATCGAAGCCAAGGGTCTTCACAAAGCATTTGGAGACAAGAATCTCTTTGAAGATCTCTCATTTACGCTGCCTCGAGGTGGGATTGTGGGAGTGATTGGGCCGAATGGCGCAGGAAAAACTACGCTGTTTCGGATGATCATGGGAGCCGAAAAACCTGATGCGGGAGATTTTACCATTGGTGAGACCGTCACGCTTGGGTATGTTGATCAGGATCGAACGCTTGATGGCAATCGTACGGTGTGGGAAGTGATTTCCGATGATCAAGAGACCATCATGTTAGGGAAAGCCGAAGTCAATTCGCGAGGGTATGTGTCCAGGTTTAACTTTGCAGGTTCTGATCAACAAAAAAAAGTGAAGGATCTATCCGGGGGAGAACGTAATCGTGTTCATTTGGCAAGGATGCTGAGGGAGGGGGCTAACGTGTTGCTACTTGATGAACCGACCAATGATCTTGACGTGAATACGCTTCGTGCCTTGGAAGAAGGGTTGGAGCAATTTGGGGGTTGTGCGGTTGTCACCAGCCATGATCGCTGGTTCCTCGACCGCATTGCGACACATATCCTGGCGTTCGAAGGTGATAGTCAGGTGGTGTGGTTTGAAGGTAATTATACCGACTATGAGGCTAATCGAAAAAAGCGTTTAGGTAAGTCCGCTGAACAGCCACATCGTATCCGTTACAGGAAATTGACGAAAGGGTAGGCCTTCTACATTGACGAAAGCCACATGGTATGCTTGGACAACGACCAGAGGTTCTGATCGCGCGATCTGTCGGGATTGTGTGTATCGCTCTCGGGTTTGTTTTAGGGATGCACGGTCTTGATTATCCTGACTCCATGTGGTTGCCAACGGCACTCGGGCTTATCGTGACGGGGATGGTCGCTCAACTGTTTGCGTTAATTCGATCATTTATGCGAGCCCCTGAAAACAAAAAAGATCCAAAGCTGTGATCCAAAATTGATGTCTAGTATGTTTCTCGAATCGAAAATTTTTCCTGTGTTCTTAAAATATAGTGTTGTCGTGTTAGCCGGATGTCTCCTGACAAGCTGTAGCCATTGGCGTGACCGCTATTTTGATGATGCCGTCGATGAACAGACGCAATTTGAGGTTCGTGAAAAATTTGGGAAACCGCATATTGTCGAACATTCACTATTGGATAAAAGCACCACGTGGGTGTATCGGGTAGCTATACCAGAAGGTGAACTTGATCCTTCCGGATTAAAGGGGTTTGGGTCGGGCGTTGCAGAAGTTGGCGAGGCCGTTGCGTCTTTAGTCGGGAAAGGGAGCCAGGACGGTGCTCCGAGAGAACGCATTGTGTGTTTGCGTTATGAATTGTTGTTTGATGAGGAGCGTATACTCAGAGAGTGGACTCGCAAGTTTTGCCAACTGAAAAAAGAAGAAGATCCATTTGGAAGTCAGTAAGTATCAAGATAATTGCCAAGGCATTATCTGCAAGAATGTTATGACAAAAAGCCGCTTTGATCACGATAGAAAAAGCCAGACAAGTTTGCGGGGACAGAGGGATGCCTATTTTTAAAAGTCCGGCATTTATTCAGCAGTGCTTTGCGGTGCATCCATTGTCGTTGAGTGTGAAAATGGTTGCTCTTCCAGAAAAGGTTGGTATCGTGTGTGCCAACTGTCATATGCGACATCGCCTTCAG